>CAYUFU010000065.1:15266-22235 GCA_964444145.1 uncultured Chitinophagales bacterium | reverse complement strand
AGTGAACTCTTCGTTGACTTTCCATGAGGTTTTGGTTAAGTTTTGTGCGAAGCAAATCGAAGTGAGGATAAGTTTCTCATCTATTCGCGTCTTTCCTGCGTTCTTTCCAACTGATAGATTTCCAATAATGCACGAGCTACCAATTGACGAGCAATCTGCTGCAAGCGCGCAATGTGTCTTTTGCAAGATTGCGAGGCATCAACTGCCTGCGGAAATATTGTATGAAACGGAGAAGGTCATTGCGATCCTCGACATCAATCCGATTCACTACGGTCATGCGCTCGTTATTCCGAAAGCGCACTGTGTGGATTTTCTTCACGTACGGGAGTCGGATTTGCATGACGTGCTGCATGTGACGCAAGTGGTGGCCCGTGCAATCGTTGCGAGCTTGAAGCTGGAAGGGTTCAATATTTTCTCGAACAATGGGCGCATCGCGGGGCAATCGGTGTTTCATTTTCACATGCACGTAACGCCGCGGTACCCGAAAGACAATATTCGGTTTGTTCTCGAGTTGAAATCGTATTCCGGCAATGCGATGACGCATTACGCGGAGAACATTCGCAGACACATCCAACAATAGTTTTTCTAACGGAGAAGAAAGCATGGCATATCAACGGCTCGCTCCGCCAACGCAAGGCCACAGAATTACACTGACCAACGGCAAATTGACCGTGCCCGACGATCCTATTATTCCGTTCATCGAAGGCGACGGCACGGGACCGGATATTTGGCGTGCATCGCAGGTCGTGCTCGATGCTGCGGTGGCAAAGGCGTACGGCGGCAAAAGGAAAATTGTTTGGTTCGAAGTGTATGCAGGGGAAAAATCGAATAAGGTCTATGGCGAGAACACGTGGCTCCCGGACGACACGCTCGAGGCGATCAAGGAATTCGTCGTTGGAATCAAAGGACCGCTGACCACGCCGGTCGGTGGAGGGTTTCGCTCCATCAACGTGGCGTTGCGGCAAATGCTCGATTTGTATGTTTGCCTGCGGCCCGTGCAGTATTTCAGCGGCGTCCCTTCACCTGTCAAGAATCCGCAAAGCATTGATATGGTGATCTTCCGCGAGAACACAGAAGATATTTACGCGGGGATCGAGTGGAAGGCGGGAACGCCAGAGGCTCAGAAGGTCGTGAGGTGGCTGCAGACGGAAATGGGCGTGAAGAAAATTCGTTTCCCTGAGACATCGTCCATCGGCGTCAAGCCGGTGTCGCAAGAAGGCTCCGAACGCTTGGTGCGAGCGGCGATCAATTACGCAATCAGAAACAAGCGCAAGTCGGTGACGCTCGTCCATAAAGGGAACATCATGAAGTTCACCGAAGGCGGGTTTCGGGATTGGGGGTACGGCGTTGCTAAGCGGGAGTTCGGAAACCAAACGGTTTCGTGGGACGACTGTGCCGGGAATCCGCCCGCAGGAAAAATTCTTATCAAAGACGCGATCGCCGATGCGTTTCTCCAACAGATTCTCACACGCCCGAACGAGTATGACGTGATCGCAACGCTCAATCTCAACGGCGATTACATTTCCGACGCCCTCGCCGCGCAAGTCGGCGGTATCGGCATTGCGCCGGGAGGCAATATCAACTACGAGAGCGGGTACGCAGTGTTCGAAGCAACGCATGGCACTGCGCCGAAATACGCGGGGCTGGACAAAGTGAACCCGGGTTCTGTTATTCTGAGTGGCGAGATGATGCTGCGCTATCTCGGCTGGACCGAAGCCGCAGACTTGATTCTCGCAGCGCTCGGCAAAACAATCCGATTAAAAACCGTCACGTACGATTTTGCTCGGTTGATGGAGGGGGCGACGGAAGTGAAATGCTCTGAGTTCGGCAAAGCGATTGTACAGAACATGTAACAGCTTATCGCCGGTTTGATTTCGAATTGCGGATTGTGGATCATGCAATCCGCAATCGAGACGCCCAATCCGAAATATTGTTAGCAACTCTCCGATGTAACATCATGGCAATCCCATTATCGGCGGTTCGGCGTATGCGCACCTGAGAATTGCTTTTGCGCTACGGTCTCTCCTCTCTTTCCCTTCTACAAATTATCATCCCCGTATTGCTTTCGGCTGTGCAAAACATCCAATCCAAGGCGTTTCTGAACAGTCGCCGATGGCACACACATTGAACATCCAAGCACCATTGAAGGCTAGCGTAAAAACAACCAATCAACCATCAGGAGAGAAGCAATGAAACAGTTTTCGTTCGTCGTCGCCCTCATCGTCTCGGTGCTGGTCATCGGCTGTCAGGACAGCGCCAACGATCCCATCAGCGCAAGCAACGGGTCTGCGTCAAAGATGAGCAAAGTGACTAACCCAGACGGCATCATCAGCCTGAAGCACCTCGTGTATAAAGGCGAGAGCGTCGAGGTACCGGTCGAGTACCTTGTATCCGGTACCATCGGCTATACGCTCGTGCCGTTCGACGGTAACCGCTACGCGCTTTCACTTGTGACCGAGGCGCAAGTGCAGAACAACGTTTCGAAGTCCGTCGGTTCAACGTATGGCGAGTCAATACAGGAGCTTGAGATTGCCGAGGGTGAAGCAATACTCTTTCGCGAGACATTTACTGTGAGAACAGGCGAGGAAGCACTTCGACTTTACATCCAATTGAAGATTTCAGCTGAATCCGTCGAGCTTGCAGATCTCAGCCTTGTTGATGATATGGCAAGCAGATCGTTCAAAGCTGCCCACTAGCGCCAAGCGATTCAAACGAAAAGCCTCGTCGGCAATGACGAGGCTTTTTGCGTTTTTCACACGTGTTACACTCTTGGAATGCTTGGCGCTGCCTTGGGCAATAGGATTGCCATGATGATGTAGCCGATAACAACAATGCCGCCCGAAGCGACGGCGCCGATCAGAAAGAGCATTCTGACGATGGTCGAGTCAATGCCAAAATACTCGCCCAAGCCGCCGCACACACCGAAGAGCTTACTATCCATGAATGAACGATAGAGACGGCGCGCCGATGGTGCGGGTTGAGCGTGCTGATTGACATCGCTGTCGGTCGCAGCGCTTGGTGCCGAGTGTGTGTGCAAAGAATTTCTCCCACCCCACAAGAACGCAACACCCGCAAGAATCAGGAGCACTGCGAGAACGACTTCGCCATCGAACCACCACCAGAAGCGCCAAAAGTCAAGTCCAACATTGTTGAGAAACAGAACTATTCCGACCACAATCAGGAGAATTCCCCAGAAGAGACTATCTTTCTTTGAGGGAGTTGCGGCTTGCTGCATTGTTGCCGTGTCGGGCGATGGCGGTTCGCCCGTAGCAGTTGCCATGGTGTATGGTTCTTTCGGCATGATAATCATCGCGATGATGTACAGCAGAATGCCCGAACCGCCCAACAGTGTGAGCAGGACCAACGCGATGCGCACAAGCGTCGGGTCGAGGTTGAGATATTTCGCAATGCCGCCGCAGACCCCATCAATCATTCTGTCCGTGCGCGATTTGTAGAGACGTTTAACTTCGGTGTTCATTTGTTGGCTCCTTTTTTTCTGAGGCAAGCGAAGGACTTCTCCTTGGAAGTGAGTATCGTAAATCTCCGCTGGTAGTACGTTCACTGTTTCACAAAGTTACAAACTGACGTTACGCAAGGCGAGCCCAACGACTCGAAAAAATCATTGAACCCTTTCAGGGTTCAAACCAAACGTGTACTTCCAACACCGAGGGCGTTGCCCTCGGCTATTCACATTCGTCCCTTTCAGGGACAGCTCAATGTTGGCAGCATTGGGCATAACGCTTGGACGAATTCGAGCGTGCCGACGCCGAAGGCATCAACGACCAATAGGTCGGGGCGAAGCCCCGACAACGAAATCGCAACGTACATGTAAACACTGAAAGGGTTCAGTACCATGGTTGCGTAAGATCATTTACAAAAACAAAAAAGCCAGCTCAGGACGAGCTGGCAGGAGCGAGACAACAGAGCGCTTATTCACACTTCCATGATTTCTTTTTCTTTAAGCTGCAACAGCGTATCAATGTCCTTGATGAATTTGTCCGTCATCTTCTGCGTCTCTTGCTCGCCGCGCTTGCGGTCATCCTCCGAGAAATGTTCTGCTTTCTCTGATTTTTTCAGATGCTCAATGGCGTCGCGTCGCACGTTCCGAATCGCGACTTTGCCTTCCTCGCCAAACTTCTTCGCGAGTTTCACCAGTTCCTTCCGTCGCTCCTCGTTCAGTGGCGGAATCGGGACGCGCACCATGTCTGCGTCCTTGATTGGATTGAGTCCGATGTTCGCAGCTTGAATCGCCTTCATGATGCCGTCGAGCATGCTCTTATCCCACGGCGTTACGGTAATCGTGTGGATGTCTGCTACACTAACGTTGCCGACCTGATTCAGCGGTGTCATCGTTCCATAGTAATCAACTTTGATTCCGTCAAGCAGAGTGGTCGTTGCTTTGCCCGTACGAATTTTGATAAGTTCTTGCCGTACGACTTCAGCGGCTTTGTGCATCCGGGTTTCCGTGTCTTTCAAGATATCTTTGATCATGGTTCGCCTTTCGTTGTTGGACAAACACTCGCACGCCCTTGGCAGGTCAATGCACTGAGTCCATCACGGTCGTCCCAATTGCTTCTCCCATCATCAAGCGGTGGAGATTCCCGGGTTCGTTCATATTGAAGACGAGAATCGGCAGCTTGTTTTCGCGACAGAGCGTTATCGCCGTCATATCCATTACGCCCAAATTCTTTTTCAGCACATCGAGATACGAAATCGTGGGAAACTTGACGGCATCAGGATTTTTTTCTGGATCAGAGTCATAGACGCCATCGACACGAGTTCCCTTGATGATAACGTCCGCTTCGATTTCGACGGCGCGTAAAGCAGCGGCAGTATCGGTCGTAAAGTATGGATTGCCCGTTCCCGCGCCAAAAATGACGATCCGATCTTTCTCGAGATGACGCACGGCGCGCCTGCGAATAAACGGCTCGGCGATCACTTCCATACGAATCGCGGAGACGAGCCGCGTAATCAACCCCTGATGCTCCAGAGCGCTTTGCAGCGCCAGTGCGTTGATCAGTGTCGCGAGCATCCCCATGTGGTCGCCGGTGACCTTGTCAATATTGTCCGATGAATTCGAGACGCCGCGATAAATGTTGCCGCCGCCGATGACGATGCCGACCTGCACACCAAGTTCGTGAATTGATTTGATTTCGAGAGAGTACTGCTTGAGGACATTCGAATCAATCCCGAATTGCTTATCGCCCATCAGCGCTTCCCCACTGAGCTTAAGGAGGACGCGTTTGTATTTTGGTTTGTTCATTTGTTGTGCACCAAAAAAAATGTCCCCGCGAAGGGGACATTTGTTCATTTCACTTCTTCGCCGAGATGAAAGCGCTGAAACTGCTTCACGACGATGGGCTGACCCGAAGGCTTGCCGGCATCGGCAAGGAAATCCTTGATCGTCTTACCCGAATCCTTGATAAACGTCTGTTCGAGCAACACAACCTCTTGATAGAACTTCTCGAGCCGACCACTCGCAATTTTCTCTGCGATATGCGGCGGCTTTCCTTCGTTCTTCGCTTGCGTTTTGTAAATGTCGAGCTCACGCTCGATTTGCGACTTATCCACTTGCTCGCGGGAAATCACCAGCGGGTTCATCGCCGCAATTTGCATTGCGATATCGCGCCCCGCCCCGGTTTTTGCCACATCAGGAGCGATGCCGGTCAACTCTACGAGCACACCAATCTTGCTGCCGAGATGTGTGTACGCACTCACCACGCCGTCAGGCGACTCGATGTGTGCAAAGCGCCGCACCTCGATTTTCTCGCCGACCTTCGCAGACAAATCATTATACAAATCGGCGAGCTTCTTTCCATTGATGCTCAACGCCATGAGTGCATCAACGTTCGCGGGTCGGAATTTTTCGACCGCCTCTGCAACCGAGTTTGCAAACGCCGTGAAATCATCGCTGCGCCCGACGAAATCCGTTTCACAATTGACTTCGACAATGACGCCGCTCTTGCCGTTTGCTGCGATCCGTGTAACAATCAGTCCTTCCTTTGCTGCACGGTCAGCGCGTTTGGCACTCACCGCCGCGCCTTTCTTGCGCAGATGCTCAATGGCGAGGCTCATATCCCCGCCAACGGCTTCGAGCGCCCGTTTGCAATCCATCATGCCCGCACCGGTCTTCTCACGCAAAGTCTTAATCATCTCATTGGTAATTGCCATAACTTCTCCCATAGGGGTACTCCCGTTTCAGTTGTGAAATCAGCAGCGCAAACCTTGCTCTACTTCCATGCGATGGACTTCGTTCTACGCCGCAACATCCTCTTTGTCTTTCTCGCTTGCTGCCTCAGCCGCCATTTCCATCCGGCGCGCATCAATACGCTCTTTGCCTTCGAGCACCGCGTCGGCAATGATCTTCGTGAGGATTTGAATGGACTTCACCGCGTCGTCGTTCGCCGGAATGATGTAATCAATCCCCTCGGGGTCACAGTTCGTATCAACGATCGCGAACACCGGAATACCGAGCCGGTTCGCTTCCTTCACTGCAATCGCCTCCTTCTTTACATCAACGACATACAACGCCCCCGGCAAGCGCGTCATATCGACAACACCCGAAAGCACACTGTTCAACTTCTCCTTTTCGCGCGTGAGGAACAGTCCCTCCTTCTTCGTAATCTTGTCGAACGTTCCATCCGACTCCATCTTCTCGATGTTCGTCAAGCGCTTCACGCTCTTGCGGATCGTGGTAAAGTTCGTCAAGCAACCGCCCAGCCAGCGCTGGTCAACATAAAACTGTCCACACCGAATCGCTTCTTCGCGAATCACGTCGCCCGCCTGTTTCTTTGTTCCAACAAAGAGAATTCGTTTTCCATCGGCGACGATATTGGCGATGGCATTGCACGCCTCATCGAGAAGGTCGCGGGTTTTCATTAAGTCAATGATATGAATCCCATTCCGCTCCATAAAAATGTACGGCTTCATCTTGGGATTCCAGCGGCGGGTCAGGTGTCCGAAGTGACA
>CAYUFU010000065.1:13156-15166 GCA_964444145.1 uncultured Chitinophagales bacterium | reverse complement strand
TGTCCATACTTCTTGCGCTCGACCATGCGCGGATCGCGCGTCAACAACGCCTCCTTGCGCAGCGGCGCGCGATGCTCTTCACTCATTTCAACGAGAGCACGCGCAAGACTCAACTTAATCGCACCCACCTGTCCGCTTACCCCACCACCCTCGACATTCACCCGCACATCGTACTTCCCCTCGTTCTGCGTTGCCACAAGCGGTTGCATCGCCTCGGCGCGCTGGGTTGCGAGCGGAAAATACTCTTCAAGCGACTTCCCATTAACCGTCACCTTCCCGCTGCCATTGGTGAGGATGACGCGCGCAACCGCAGTCTTCCGACGCCCGACGGCATGCGTTTTCGTATGAACATGCATTCTGCGAAACTCCTTGATTCTAATTCAACGTAAATGGCGCAGGCTGCTGCGCCTTGTGCGGGTGCTCTGCTCCCGCGTAGACCTTGAGCTTGCGAAGAATGCGACTGCCAAGACGATTGTGCGGCAGCATTCCTTTCACCGCATGCTCGAACACTTTCTGCGGATTCTTCTGCATCAAATCTTGAAACTTGGTGAACGTCGCGCCGCCCGGATAACCCGTGTAATGAAAATACTCTTTCAGCTCAGTCCGCTTACCCGTCAGCTTGATGTTTGCCGCGTTCACCACAACAACAAAGTCGCCCATGTCGGCATTCGGTGTGAACGTCGGCTTGTGTTTGCCGCGCAGCAGCCGTGCAACCTGCGTCGCCACGCGCCCGAGCGTTTTGCCGTTCGCATCAACAAGATGCCATTTGGCATTCGCATCCACTTGTTTGAAAAACTTCGTGGTCTTTTCCACTGAAAAAACTCCTCAAAGGGGGAAAGTGTAACGGATTTGGAAATTCAAAAGTGCATCAATCTATGGAAAACCACGCCGAGAGTCAACGAGCAGGCGTTAAGAGTTGTTCATGCTGAATACCTTTTGGTAGGGACACGGCTCAGCCGTGTCCGACCTTTGAGGAATCCTAGCTCCCGTCTTTCAAGAACACGTCATCCGCATATTCCCACATCATTTTTGGGGCGAACAAGCGGGTAGCCGTCCTCGACCGCGCTACTGCGGCCACTAAGCAACGACAGTGCTTGTCAACAAACGTCGAAAAAGCCGCAACACGAAAAATCTCTTCTTGACCTCAGCAGTTCACAATCCAACACAACTCTCCAAATCTCCACAACTCCAACACTCCCCACCAACAACTCGACAATCTACCAACTCTTCGCTCTAAGCCCTACGCTCCACGCTCTCATGCGCATGATACGAACTCCGCACCAACGGTCCCGACTCGACATGCTTGAAGCCCATCTCGATGCCGCGCGATTTGTACATTGCAAACTCAGCGGGGTGAACGAATCGCTCGACGGGCAAATGCTCTTTCGTCGGTTGGAGATATTGTCCAAGCGTGAGAATATCGCACCCTGCCCTCTGTAAGTCGCTCATGACATGGAGAACTTCGTCAGGTGTTTCGCCAAGCCCCAGCATCAAGCCGCTCTTCGTCGTCATGCCCGCTTCTTTCGACCACGTGATGACCTGCAGCGAGCGTTCGTACTTCGCCTGCGGACGAACGCGGCGATAGAGTCGCGGAACCGTTTCCGTGTTGTGATTCAGAATTTCCGGCTTCTCATTCAACACAAGCTCAAGCGCCCACTTCACCCCCTGAAAGTCCGGGATCAGCACTTCAATGGTGATGCCGGGATTGATTCGCCGCGCTTGTCGAATCGTTTCGGCAAAAATCTCCGCGCCGCCATCGGGCAATTCATCGCGATTTACAGAGGTGATGACGGCATGTTTCACCCCCATCGCCTGAATTGCCTCGGCGACGCGGTACGGTTCCTTGCGGTCAAGCCACGTGGGGCGGCCCGTCTTCACGTTGCAGAAGCCACACGAACGCGTACAGACATCTCCCAAAATCATGAACGTGGCAGTGCCGGCATTCCAACACTCAGCCATATTCGGGCAACGCGCTTCTTCGCAGACGGTATGCAACTTTTGTCCCGTGAT
>CAYUFU010000065.1:11719-13056 GCA_964444145.1 uncultured Chitinophagales bacterium | reverse complement strand
AGCGACCCGTCGAATTCTTCGAGCGAGTTTACAATCTCCTCTAAGAACATTCCTCCCAACGCGCCGTCCACAATGCGATGATCGAACGACAAGGTGAAAAATGCCATCGAGCGAATCGCAATCATGTCGTCAACAACCGCAACGCGCTTCTTGATTGCGCCCGTGCCGAGAATAGCAACCTGCGGCTGATTGATGATGGGAGTACCGATGAGAGTTCCGAACACACCAAAGTTCGAAATCGTGAATGTCCCTCCTTGAATATCATCGGGCAGCAGCTTCTTGTTACGTGTCCGGGTCGCAAGGTCGTTCACCGCGCGCGCAAGTCCGAGAAAGTTTTTCTCTTCCGCATTCTTGATGACGGGAACGATCAAGCCATTGTCCGATGCAACCGCAAGTCCAAGGTTGATAAAATTCTTCTTGATGATCTTGTCCCCTTCAATCGAGGTGTTGACCAAGGGATATTTCTTGAGCGCATTGACAACGGCTTGTACGATATACGGCGTGTATGTCAGCTTGAAGCCTTCCTTCGCTTCGAATGCGGCCGCGTTCGCAGCGCGATGCTTCACAATGTTCGTCATATCCACTTCATGCACAGCGGCAACATGCGGCGAGGTGTGAACGCTCTTCACCATGTGCTCAGCCATTTTTTGCAGCACATTGCTCATCTGCAAGATGTCATGCTGCGGCGCGGGATACTTGGCGCGTAGTTCGGGTACTTCGACGGGCTTGCCTGCAAGCGCGATTGATGGAGCAGCAGGAGTTTTTGCAGGAGCCGAAGGGATCGGTGGAGGAGACGGCATGGTCGGTGCAACGCGCATAGGAGCGACCGAGCCGCTCTTCTTCGCGCCGACATACGCAAGAATATCTTTTTTCGAAACGCGCCCCCCCTCGCCCGTGCCTGCGACCATCTCCAACTCCTGCATCGAGATTCCCTCTTCGCGTGCAATGTTCAGGACGAGCGGTGAATAGAATCTTCCCGACGCCGGCGCAGAGAGAGTTTGAACCGGCGAAGCCGGTGCTTGGACGGCAACCGGCTCAACAGCTTTGGGAGCTGGAGCAGCAGGCTTCGGCTCCTCGGAAACGGCAACTGCCCCGCCTTCCGTCTCAAGAAACGCAATCACTGTGCGCACCGGAACAGTCGTTTGTTCTTGGACTACAATTTCGGCGAGAGTGCCCGACGCAGGCGAGGGAATTTCCGAATCAACTTTGTCGGTGGAGATTTCAAGAAGCGTTTCGTCTTTCTTGACCTTGTCGCCGATTTTCTTGTGCCATTTTACAATCGTGCCTTCGGCGATGCTCTCGCCCATTTGCGGCATTACAACTTCTACGCGTGCCAT
>CAYUFU010000065.1:3789-11619 GCA_964444145.1 uncultured Chitinophagales bacterium | reverse complement strand
TGCCTTCGGCGATGCTCTCGCCCATTTGCGGCATTACAACTTCTACGCGTGCCATAACTTCTTCCGTTGTTATTGAAAAATCAAAAGCAAATCTGAATTGCGAAGACGCTAAGTCTTGCTCAAAGAAAAAACTTCGTGCCTTCGCGGTTTTCCTTTCTGCTAAAACCCTGCAAGCTCTCGCACTGCGCGCACGACCTTCCCCGTATTCGGCAGAACAAAATCCTCCAACGTCGGCGCAAACGGAACGGGGACATCGAGCGCACCGACGCGCTTGATTGGCGCATCGAGATACTGAAACACGTTGTCGGCAATCAGTGCCGAAATTTCGGCACCAATTCCGCCCGTCACCAAATCTTCATGCACAATCAAAACTTTTCCCGTTGACTTCACTGCGTTGAAGATTGCATCTTTGTCCAGAGGCATCAGCGTTCGCAAATCAAGAACGAGAACTTCGACGCCATCTTCCTTCGCGAGAATTTCAGCGGCTTCGAGCGAGTGATGAACCGTCGCGCCGTATGTTATCAGCGCGATGTCCGAGCCGTTGCGCTTCACATCGGCTTTGCCTAACTCAACAATGTAATCGCCGTCCGGCACTTCGCCTTTGATGCGTCGGTACAAATACTTCGACTCGACGTACAAGACGGGGTTATTGTCACGTATCGCCGCTTTCATCAATCCTTTCGCGTCATACGGAGTTGACGGCGCGACGATTTTCAATCCCGGCACGTGAAAGAACCACGCCTCGGTTGAGGACGAGTGATACGGTCCGCCGCGAATGTAGCCGCCGTTCGGCAAACGAATCACCATCGGCGCGGGAAGATTCCAGCGATAGTGAATCTTCGCGCAGTTGGTGACAATTTGATTGAAGGCAGTTGAGACAAAATCGGCGAACTGAATTTCGACGATCGGTCGCATCCCAACAACTGCCGCGCCGGCCGCCGCACCAACAATTGCCGCCTCGGAGAGCACCGAATCAATCACCCGCTCTTCGCCGAAATATTGTTGAAAGCCCTTCGTCGCCTTAAACGCGCCGCCGTACACGCCAATGTCTTCACCTATCATAAAGACGGATGGGTCGCGTTCCATTTCTTCCCACATGCCCTTCGAGAGGGCTTCGATGTATGTTAGGGTTGGCATCCGTGAATCAGAGCATTTCAAAATCAGGAGAATATTGCAACGGTCTTGCGCTGTGGTGAACGGTAAGAATTTCTACCCACCGCGATTTGATACGATACACAATTCGATAATTTCCCATAATCAACTCTCGAAGCAGGCGATCGTTTCTCCCAGGAACAATTCGACCAGCCTTCGGCATGCGTTCCAATATGTTCGGGCGCTCGAAGAGTCTACCGACATATATCTCGGCTGTGCGTGGACTATCACGAGCGATGAACTCACCAATTTCGTTAAGATCGCGTAACGCCCGACGAGTCCATTTTACTTCAGCCATTTCTTCAGCTTCCGACGAGCTTCGGCTGTAGTGTACACTCTGCCCTTCCGAGAATCTTCCAACCCCTCTTCAACCTTCTTAAGAAAGATCAGTCTATCGAGAAACTCATCCAGCGAAAATTTCTCGGGCATGTCCTTCAGAGTCGAAAGAACATTGGTCTTCGTCATCATGCTGTCTTCTCCTTCTATGATTCACTCATCTCACAGATGTAAACATCGCTGGTCGCGTTCCATTTCTTCCCACATACCGTTCGCGAGAGCGTCCGATGTATGTTAGTGTTGGCATCCGTTTTTCAATTCTGAGGAAGCCTCGCTTGCAGCGAGGTAAACTGCGCGACTGAAGTTTCTATCTGCTCTTCTCAGCATCAGCCACTCCGTAATATTGTATCCCCTCCAGGAAATAACCTGTTTGTTGTTTTCTATTGTCGGGGCGCTGGCCCGATCCATAATATGTGGCGCTTTCAGCGTAAAGAACTTAAGCTGCTTCTCATCATCAGCATCCTCATTCCCCGAAGGGGAAAAATGTAAATAACCGAGGGCAACGCCCTCGGATCAAATCAGCAAATTCTTTCTGAACCCTAAAGCGGTTCAATAATCGTCGACGCGAGCAAATTCATTCCAACCATTTTTTCCACTTGCGTCGTACTATGCACTCGCCCTTTTGCGAGAATCCTCGAAGCCTTGCTCAAGCCAACTCTCGAGCACGTCGACACAACCTCGCCTCATAACAACTCTACGGAACACCTTTTATGAATGTGTTTCATACTTATTGAGCATACACCCCTTCCACCGCCTGTTCTCCAACAGGATACGGTTGAGCGAGAGCATACTCCACCGCCCCATCAATCTCCGCAATCAACTTCGCGCGCATCTCATCTCGCGAAGATTCAGTCAGCACGCCTTCGTTCAATAATTTCTTTTCAAACAACTCAACAGGGTCTTTCTTCTTCCACTCCTCCACCATCCTCTTCGGCACGTACGACGCGTCGTCGGAGAGCGAGTGACCGTGCATGCGCATCGTGATTGTTTCGATGAGCGTCGGACCTTCGCCGCGGCGGGCGCGGTCCACAGCCACTTTGCAGACCTCGTACACCTTCAGCACATCCGTTCCGTCAATCGTAACGCCCGGCATGCCGTAGCCCACGCCGCGATCGGAGAGGCGCTTCGCGGCGAATTGTTTGTGGTTGGGAGTGGAATACGCAAACTGATTGTTCTCGATGATCATGACGAGCGGCAGCTTCATCACCGCCGCCATGTTCATCCCTTCGTGAAACTCACCGACGTTGCATCCACCGTCGCCGATGTAGTTCATCACCACTGCGTTCTCTTTTCGCATCTTCGAGGCAAGGGCGACGCCGCACGCCATCGGAATCATCGCCGCAAGATGGCTGACGTTGCCGTAAATCTTCAGCGACGGATCGGCGTAATGTCCCGTGCCGTCGCGCCCGCGAGCCAATCCTGCGCCGCGACCAAGTTGCATCTGGAAAATATTCCGTAGCGATTGCCCCTTCACGAGATGCGCACCCAAATCGCGATGCATCGGAAAGAGATAATCGTGCGCCTCAAGCGCGAACGCGCTGCCAACGGCAGTCGCTTCGTTTCCGTAACCCGTAAACGCCCCGCCGACCATCTTCCCCTGTTTGTAGAGTTTGATGATGGCGTTGTCCACTTCGCGGGTGAGAAGAAGGTAACGGCAGAGATGTATCTTGTTTTCAGTATTCAAGAATAAGCTCCAATATTCAAGTCCCAAACTCCAAAGAAATTGCAAAATCCAAATTCCAATTGAATTTCTTCTCTTGAGTCAAATTGTTGAGATTTGAGCTTTGGAGCTTCTTTGGAACTTGGAGCTTGAGATTTGGAATTTTCGTTCAGTATTTCACCAACTTCTCCAACGCTGCAACAATATCCGCCTCCTGCGGCAGCATTGCGTTCTCCAACTCAGGACCGTACGGGACGGGCGTATCCTTCGCTGCAACTCGTTGAATTGGTGCGTCGAGTCGCTCGAAGGCTTCGTTCGCGATGATGGCGGCGATCTCGCCGCCGAATCCGCTCGTGAGCGTGTCTTCGTGAACGATGAGAACTTTGCCTGTCTTGCGCACGGAGTTGAGAATCGTTTCTTTGTCGAGAGGTATCAACGTACGCAAGTCAATAACTTCGACACTCGCACCGTGCTTTTCTTGAATTTTGTTCGCCGCATCGAGCGAGCGCTGCACCAACATGCCCCACGTGATAATCGTGATGTCGTCGCCGGCGCGTTTCACTTTCGCGAGACCGAACGGAATGAGATAATCCTTATCAGGCTCGGGCGACGATGCAAATCCTTGACGATACAATCCCTTGTGCTCGCAGAAGAGAACGGGATTATCCTCGCGACACGCCGTCTTCAACAGTCCTTTGGCGTCGGCAGCGTTAGAGGGAAACACAACATGCAACCCCGGAATGTGTGTGAAGAATCCATCAATACTCTGACTATGATACAACCCGCCGTGAATGTAGCCGCCGACCGCGACGCGAATCACCATCGGGCACGCCCACTCGTTGTACGAACGGAAGCGCAGCATCGCCACCTCGTCGCGGATTTGCATGAACGCAGGCCAAATGTAATCGCCGAACTGAATCTCGACGACGGGCTTGTAATCGCCGCGCACCGCGAGACCGAACGCCGTCCCGACGATACTCGCCTCGGCAAGCGGTGAATTGAACACGCGGCCTTCGCCGAATTTCGCCGTGAGCCCCTTCGTTGCCGTGAACACGCCACCTTTATTGCCCGCAACGTCTTCCCCATAGACCAGCATCTTCGGATTATGTTCTAGCTCTTCGGCAAGCGCGTGGTTGATTGCATCCACAAGAACAATGTTCGGTCCCATGAATTCACGCTCGGCAAATCCCGCAACGGGCACGACAACCCGCGGCGAGTAGACATAGTTCTCCAAATCATTCACATCGGGCAACGGCTGCTCTTCCGCCCATTCCGCTGCTCGATCGATCCGATCCTGAATCTCTTTCTTGATGATTGCGAAGTCGGCTTCTTTCGCAGTTCCGCGTTCGACAAGGAATTTTTCGAATCGGGGAATCGGATCTTTTTTTCTATCCTCAGCCAATTCTTCTTCCGAACGATACTTTTTCTGATCGTCCGAAGAAGAATGGGCAAGCAAGCGAACCGTATGGGCTTCGATCACGCTCGGTCCGAGTCCGCGACGCGCTTTCTCCACCGCATCGGCGACAACATCGTACATCTCCTTAAAATCGCAGCCGTCAACCTCGTAGCGATTCAGGCCCTGATAGCCAGCAACAAGCCCATACACCGACCCACCCGCCATTTGATCTTTGATCGGAACAGAGATTGCAAACTTATTATTCTGAATCAAGAAGATGACGGGAAATTTTCCGCGCGCTGCCCAGTTCACTGCCTCGTGAAACTCTCCCTGACTCGTCGTCCCTTCACCGGAGGAGACGTAGACCACTTCATCCCTCCCATCTTTCACTGCACCCATCGCTGTACCGACTGCTTGGAGGAACTGTGTTCCCGTCGGCGATGATTGCGCAATGATGCGCTGCTTTTTATGTCCATAATGGAAGGGCATCGCAAACCCGTTGCTGCTCGGTCCTCCTTTGCGGTGCAGGGCTTCGAGCATAATCTCTTCGATCGTGTAGCCGAACTGGAGCGAGAACGCGAGGTCGCGATAATACGGATATGCCCAATCGTAACCTGGTTTCATCGCAAGCGCGGTTGCGGTTTGCGCAACTTCATGTCCCGAACAGCCGATGTGGAAAAAGACCTTACCTTGCTTGAGAAGGACGAGGATTTTTTGGTCGAGCAAGCGACCCGCGACGGAGTTTTTGTACGCACTCAATGCTTGTTCGTTCGTGAGCAGACTCGACGGCGCGACGAGAGAGTTCGCACTACCGTTGCTGCCTTTGGGTTTGGTTTGCACTTTTGTAGTCATGCGTTTTGGTATCCTAACACTTTTTGATTTCGAGTTTAACATCGAGCTTTCACTTAGAGAACCGAACGCAGCCACCTGCCTCACTGCACAACGAGGCCAGTGCGATGATGCCGCTTGTCTTTTGCCGGTTGCCTTTTACTGTTGTCACTGTCAGTTTCTTTTGGGTGAGTGGAAGACTCGATACACTGTATCTTGCGCGACAATCACCACTCCATCATGACGGCAATCAAATGTTTATCGCCTCACCATATGCCGCCGCCGCGGCTTCCATCACCGCTTCGCTCAATGTCGGGTGAGCGTGAACGGTGTGGAAGATGGATTTACCTGTCGCTTCTAATTTTTTCGCGAGCGCAAGCTCGGCAATCATCTCCGTTGCCTCGCTGCCCATGATGTGCGCGCCGAGAAGCTCGCCGTACTTCGCGTCGAAGATCAGCTTCACCATCCCTTCCGTTTCACCGATGGCAATTGCTTTGCCTAACGGACGGAACGGGAATTTGCCAATCTTCAACTCGTAGCCTTCCGCTCGTGCCTTCTCCTCCGTGAGACCAACGCTTGCGATTTGCGGCTGGCAATAGGTACAGCCGGGAATCATCGAGTAGTCAATCGGCTCAGGCGTCAATCCTTTGATAGCTTCGACGCAGTGAATTCCTTCAGCGCTCGCGACATGTGCAAGCCACGGCGCGCCAATCACGTCGCCGATTGCGTAAACGCCTGCGACGTTCGTTCGATAATTTGCATCCACTCTAATGTGCGAGCGTTCGACTGCGACGCCGAGCTTGTCGAGACCGAAACCTTCAACGTTGCCCTGAACACCAATCGCCATCAGCGCAACATCGCCCTTCAGTTCCTTCTTCCCTTCAGGAGTGTTGACGACGACCGTGACATCGGCTGCACTCGACTTCACACTTTCAACTTTCGTGTTGGTCAGAATTTCAATCCCTTGTTTCTTGAAACTCCGCTCCATCTCTTTCGTCAGCTCGCGGTCTTCGACGGGCAAAATGCCTGGCATCATTTCAACGACAGTCACTTTTGTGCCGAGCGCGTTGTAGAAATATGCGAACTCAATCCCAATTGCCCCCGCGCCGACGACGATCATGCTCTTCGGCTGTTCGCTGAGCGTCATCGCCTCCGTGCTCGTGATGATGCGCTTGCGATCAATCGTAACACCGGGGATCGAGCGAGCGCGAGCGCCCGTTGCAACGATGATGTGCTTCGCAGAAACCTTGAATGAGACGCCATCTTTCGGCTTCACTTCAATCCCGCCGTTGCCCGTCAATGTGCCATACCCCGGCATGTAATTAATCTTGTTCTTTTTCATCAAGAACTCGACCCCCTTGGAAATTTTCTCGGAGATGTCGCGACTGCGCTTGATGATTTTCGAGAAGTCGAATTTCAAATTCTCATACGAGATTCCCCACTCGGCAGCTTTTTTGAATTGATGCAACATCTCCGCGTTCTTCAACAGCGCCTTTGTCGGGATGCAGCCCCAATTCAGGCACACTCCGCCTAAGCGGTCTGCTTCAATAATGCCCGTAGTAAAACCGAGCTGCGCTGCGCGGATGGCTGCCGTGTAGCCGCCTGGTCCGCCGCCAAGAACGACTACATCAAATTGCTTTTCTGGCATGAGTTCCTCTAGAGCATTGTCTGAGCGATCCGGAGAACCGCTCTACTGATAACAAAAAAAAAGGGAATTGAACTTCCCTTCCGAATTCTTGGCCCGATAATCAGACACTCCTCCAACACTCGTCGTGAAAGGGTTGGGAGCTATTGGAGTGAGATAAGGAAGCGACAATCGGGGAATAAATTTTGAAAAATATATCCAATGCCGTTTTGAAAGTCAACGCGCCGTGCGTCTTGTCAGCGTCCCTCGCCAAAGTTACAGGATTTCTGAAATCGTTTCAGCGCACTGGTGACGACTTGTCAGTGAGGTGAAACTGAGCGCAAGGAATTTTCTCTGTTTCAAGCATTGCATCATTTGGCACGTCGGTTGAAATCTCTATGGCAGCGAAAACAGAATACAACAGAAACACATTCAACATCATATCTCTTGGAGGAACCATGTTTGTAACAGTGAAACGCTACCCCACGCTCTTCAACAATGAACTCGACCGACTCTTCGACACCGACAGAGATGCAGGCTCGACGTTCTCACCCGCGATGGATATTGCAGAGCACGAGAATGAATACACACTCCTTCTCGCAATACCTGGCGTTAAGAAGGACGATGTGAAGTTGCACGTCGAGAACAACGTTCTGACAATCAGCGGTGAGCGGAAGAGATATCAACTGCCTGAGAAAGCTTCATTTGTTCGAAATGAGATTGCAACGGGCGAGTTTACGCGCACGGTGAAGCTCTCGCAGGATATTGACACTGAACAGATCTCTGCCGAACTGAACGATGGCGTTTTGAAGATTGTCTTGCCGAAACAAGAAG
>CAYUFU010000065.1:0-3689 GCA_964444145.1 uncultured Chitinophagales bacterium | reverse complement strand
ATCTCTGCCGAACTGAACGATGGCGTTTTGAAGATTGTCTTGCCGAAACAAGAAGCGGCAAAGCCACGAACAATCACTATCAACTAACTACCGAACAAAGGAGGAAATACTATGTCACTCGTACGTTGGCGACCACGACACGAACTCGGATTTCCTTCTGACATTTTGGACATGCAGAAGGAAATCAATCGGATGTTCGACACTTTCTGGCGGGGTGGAACACTTGCCGACAGAAGTTTCTACGACGGCGAGTTCTCTCCCGCAGTGGACATCGCTGAAGAGGATGACCAGTACCTCGTGAAAGTCGAATTGCCTGGCGTCTCGAAGGACGATGTCAAGATTACCATGGAGGGCAATTTGCTCACGATCAGCGGCGAAAAGAAGGGACAGAAAGAGACGAAGAAGAACTATCATGCTCTCGAACGCTCGTATGGTTCATTCTCGCGAAGCTTCACGCTGCCGACAACGGTGCAAGGCGATAAAGTCGCTGCCGAATACAAGGACGGCGTCTTGACAATCAACTTGCCGAAAGCAGAAGAAGCGAAGCGAAAGCAGATCGAAGTGAAGGTGAAGTAACGTGAGAGAGGCTTCGTCTGTCGTCGAAGCATCGCAACTTCATCAGCATGGGGCAGCCGACACTCGGTGGGAGTGTCGGCGCATT
The DNA here is from genome assembly GCA_964444145.1 of uncultured Chitinophagales bacterium. GTDB lineage: Bacteria > Bacteroidota > Ignavibacteria > UBA10030 > UBA6906 > CAADGV01. The sequence goes on along the minus strand of CAYUFU010000065.1, from coordinate 3,028 downwards.
TTTTTTCACGCAAAGACACCAAGTCGCAAAGAAGAGCTCCGTTGGAAACACTGTGTAGATTTGGGCTTGGAGTCAAAATATTTTCGAGAACGATTACCGTTGTACAGATGTTGAATAGGAAGGAGAAAGATGAAAGGCGATCAAGTGACGAAGTCCAAAGTCCCGCAAGCAATCCCGGTGTTGCCGCTGCGCAACTCGGTATTTTTTCCGCGACAGGTGATGCCGCTTTCCATCGGACGCGAAGCAAGCATCATTGGGGTTGAAGAGGCGATAAAAGACGACGGGCATATGGTCATCGTTGCGCAAACCGACGGCAACATTGACAAACCAACCGAGAAGGACATTTATTGGTTCGGTACGCTCGCGAAAGTGCTGAAGCAGTTCACTCTTGCCGACGGCACGCGCAGCGTCCTCATGCAAGGGTTGGAACGCGTGCAGGTTATTTCGATTCTTCACAGCGAGCCGTACATCCGCGCCGTCGTACGCGAGTGCGACGAGGTGAAGCAAGAAGGGATCGAGATAGAAGCGATGACGACGAATCTGAAGACCCTCTTCAAGCGCGCTGTCGAGCTCTCGCCGAATCTGAACGAAGAACAACTCTCCGTTATCCTCAATACTGAAGATGCCGGTACTGTTGCCGACATCGTTGCCTCTCTTATTCCCGTCTCTGTTGAAGAGAAACAAAAAATCCTCGAGACGCTCGACTTGAAACGGCGATTAGAGGAAACCGCTCTTTCGCTGACGAAGCTGGTGCAAAAGCTCGAGCTTGGGAGCAAAATCCAATCCGAGGTGCAGGAGGGCATCAACAAGACGCAGCGCGAGTATTATCTGCGCGAGCAAATGAAAGCAATCAAGAAAGAGCTCGGCGAGGACGAAGAGGGACTCGAATTGCAGGAACTGCGCAAGAGGATTGACGATGCCAAGCTTCCCGAAGAAGCAAAGAAGGTCGCCGAAAAGGAATTAAAGCGCCTCTCGCAAATGAACCAAGCGTCGGCTGAATACACAGTGAGCCGAACGTATCTTGATTGGATTTTGGATTTGCCGTGGAGCGCGAGCACGGACGATAGTCTCGATATCAAGAAGGCGAAGGATGTTCTCGAAAACGACCACTACGGTCTCGATAAAGTGAAGAGGCGCATTCTCGAATACCTGGCGGTGCGCAAGTTGAAAAACGATATGCGTGGACCGATTCTCTGTTTCGTCGGCCCGCCGGGTGTGGGCAAGACGTCGCTCGGAAAATCCATCGCGAGCGCGCTCGGAAGGAAGTTCGTTCGTATTTCGCTCGGCGGAGTGCACGACGAAGCGGAGATTCGTGGTCACCGGCGAACGTACATCGGCGCGTTGCCGGGGCGCATTATTCAAGGCATGAAAAAAGCCGGCTCGAACAATCCGTTGTTTATGCTCGATGAGATTGACAAAGTCGGACAGGATTTCCGCGGCGACCCGTCGTCTGCATTACTGGAGGTGCTCGATCCTGAACAGAATTTTTCGTTCAGCGACCATTATTTGGAAATCCCCTTCGACCTTTCGAAAGTGATGTTCATTGCGACGGCAAATGTTCTGGATACGATTCCCGCTCCGCTGCGTGACCGCATGGAGATTATCGAGATTCCGAGTTATGTCGAGGACGAGAAGCTGCACATTGCCAAGAGATATCTCGTGCCGAAGCAAACGAAGGAGCACGGCTTGAGGGACGATCAACTGCAGCTTGACGATGATGCACTGCGTGGAATTATTTCGGGGTACACGCGGGAAGCGGGTGTGCGGAACCTTGAGCGGCAAATTGCGACGGTTGCGCGCGGCGTTGCTAAGGATGTGGCTGAGGGGTCAATTCAGAGAGCAACTGTCGGGAAAGACAACCTGACGAAGTATCTCGGTCAACAGAAATTCTTCCCTGATGTTGCGGAGCGAATCAACCGCCCCGGCATTGCTGTTGGCTTGGCGTGGACGCCCGTCGGGGGCGATATTCTCTTCATCGAAGCAACGAAGATGAAAGGAAAGGGAAACCTGACGCTCACGGGACAGCTCGGTGATGTAATGAAGGAATCGGTGCAAGCGGCGTTGAGTTTCATTGCAGCCAACGCGAAGCAACTGGGCCTTGATGAGAATTTCAGGTCCAAACTCGACATTCACGTGCACGTTCCGGCAGGTGCAATTCCGAAAGATGGTCCGTCGGCTGGTGTAACGATGTTGACGGCTTTGACTTCCCTGCTCACGAACCGTCTCGTCCGAAATGATTTGGCGATGACGGGCGAGATTACGTTGCGCGGCGCGGTGTTGCCGATTGGCGGCGTGAAGGAAAAAGTTCTTGCGGCGCATCGCGCTGGAATCAAGACCGTCATTCTTCCTGACCGCAACAAATTCGATCTCGAGGAAGTGCCGAAGACTGCGACCGAGGGAATGACCTTCCACTTTGTAAAAGAGATGGGGGACGTGTTGAATCTCGCGTTGCTTTCTCATGATGAATCCTCTAAGCGAGAAGTTCGTTTTGAACTCGAAACCGTTGCTGTGAACTGATTGGTGGCAAATCCATTGCAGTTAGTTGCCATGTATGGTAACTTATTGCCGCAACTCTTGCCACGACGCAGCCTGCCTAATGCGGCGCAGAATACGCTGCGGACGATGTAGAGCGTCCGCAGCCCCATCCTTTGACTTTGCTTTACATGACGGCATCCATGTGCAACGAGTGAGTCCTGAATTCCGATATTGAAATCTCACGCAAAGACGCGAAGGCGCGAAGAATGAAAGAGAAAAAGAACATGTTGTTGCAGAAGTTCTCAAAACATTTCACCAATTCGGTGAATTCTCCTTTGCAGAAATTTCTCAAAACAACTTTGCGGCTTTGCGACTTTGCGTGAGGCTAAATCGGATTTCAGGTGAGTCCTGAATTCCGATATTGAAATCTCACGCAAAGACGCGAAGGCGCGAAGAATGAAAGAGAAAAAGAACGTGTTGTTGCACAAGGTCTCAAAGCACTTCACCAATTCGGTGAATTCTCCTTTGCAGAAATTTCTCAAAACAACTTTGC
>CAYUFU010000064.1:0-22743 GCA_964444145.1 uncultured Chitinophagales bacterium | reverse complement strand
TTCATTCTTCGCGCCTTCGCGTCTTTGCGTGAGATTTCAATATCGGAATTCAGGAGCAAGATGGCGTTCCGGTTGCTGGAGTTGCGGATATAGCTCAAGGACTGTAGGCAAGTAGACTCAACAACCGAACTGGACTCTCCACGACTCGCAACCTCTTTTTGGGGCTTCTGACATTCTACATCGTCCGAAGTTCATCCCATGCCGCAACAATGACGGGCTGCTTCGTGGCAAGTGTTGCCGCGTCCCCGCGCTTGCCACATCGTTCACATCCGGAGGCAACGCGTACTAAACGCGCGGAATCTCCTCAGTGTAAAGATACTAAGCATCAGAAAGAGGCGTTGCACAACGATCCTACAAAATCCAAACGGGGTGTGACACCGGCGAGTGTTTCTCATGCCACCCCCGTCGAGACAGTGTGCTCATCACTTCTTCTTCTGCACTCGATAATTCTCGTACTGAATTGCCTTCTTCGCCCTGCGCGCGTCGTCTTTTTCCAACGAATAATTGAAGGATTCGATTCGGTCAGCTTGCGCCTGTACCTCCGCCGAAACCGCGCCTTGTCCGCTCGCCGCTGGCGAGGCCATGATTGCGGCTCGCGCCGCATTCAATTCCTGCTTCGCCTCGGCTTCTCGTCCTTCATCGAGCGCTTTCATCGCCTTGTCAACGCTGCGCGTTGAGACTGCGATGTCGGCTTTCCCCTGAATGTTCAAATCACGATTCTTCTCAATGATCGCAACATCACGAGTGTAGGTAATCCTCGTCGAGAATGATGGACGGGCGGCAACACTCGAGCACTCGCAGCGGAGCGTGCCGCTCGCAACGGTTACAGTCCCGCTCCCTTCAGGAATACTCAACTCGACAGTGAACTCACGGGAATCGTTCGCATATACATCCCCTACAGGAATCCTATACACATCGCGATCGAATGCGCTTTCGCATCCAATCACATCGAGCAACCGAACGCCACGGCCGAGCTTCAACTCGATGAAGGCGTTTTGCGCGACCACCGACGACACTGCATCGAACTCCTTGCTCAGAATGGAGGCAAGCTGGCTCGGGCTTTCAATGAAGTAATAATTCCCTCCACCGCTTTCCGACAAGCCAACCATCAGGTTCTCGTTGTAGTCGAGCCCGACGCCCATCGTCGTCAGTGAAATGGATTCATTCCGATGGCTGCGTGGAATGCTGTTCAGCTCGCGTGGGTCCGTGATGCCTTGATTCGCCAATCCGTCCGAAAGAAGAATCACGCGGTTCACATACTCGCGTCCGCGATGCCGCTCGACTTGGCGGAAGCCCTCGATCATCCCGCCTCCTAAATTTGTGCTATTCCGCGGATATATGTCGTTGACCAGCCGCTTCAAGGTGCTTTTCGAGTTGCCCACCCGTTCCGCGTACCGAAGCACGTCAACAACATCATCATAGACAACAAGAGAGAAGATATCGTCGCTATGAAGTTGGTCAATCAGTTTAGTGATTGCCTGTTTCGCGTAATCAATCTTGCGCTCGTCCGCCATCGAGCCGCTCCTGTCGAGCACCACCGCGAGATTCATCGGGCGACGATTCCTGCGGCGCTCGACGTCCGATGTGTTGAGAAAGATTTGCAAATAGACGATACCTCCACTGGATGAGATGTACGGGCAATTCAACTTGCCGTCGAGCGTAATTCTCGGCTCGCTCGGTGGCAGTGACATTCCCCTTGCCGTTGCAATCAATCCTGCGATGCCTGCCATCGCCACGATGAATGTTGTTGCGCGTTTCATGTGTTGCACCTTAAAATTGTTTTTGATGTGTTGGTTGAACGTTGCCTGCTTACTCACTCCCGGACGACGATGCTCTAAGCTCTCTGCTCTAAGCTCTAAGCTCTAAGGTTTACCACGAATACCGAATCGTGTAACTCACTACCTTCTCCCCATCCTTCGCAATTCGTACAGGGAACTTGATCGTTGACTGGTCCACCTTTTCCCACTCGACGTTGCTCTTCACAATCTCCCATTGATTCCATCGCCAAGGGTGTTCGTAAACCATGACCTCGATCTGCTCCTTCTTGTGATTGCGTAGTTTGATTTCGAACGTCTCCTCGACGACGTGACCCGATGAGAGTACCTTGAAATCTTTTTGTGCTCGCTCGCCGACGATGTCGAAAGCATTGCCCAAGTACAGTTTCAGTTCCTCGTCTTTCGGCGTGTGGTCAATCTCGTCTTCGCCGATGAATTGTTCTTTGCCGTCGTCATCCTTCTTGTACACACGTACTTTCCCCTTCGGCAGCGCGATGCCAAGCCCGCTCTTCTCATCGTTCCTGAATGTCACGAACACCCCGACCTTTTGATTCGACTGCTGACCGAGGCTTCCCTGTGAGCGATAGGAATGGTTGTTTATCCAATAGCGCCATTGGTCAGCCATACCGTCGTAGATGAAGGCCTTCTTCGCGTTCACGTTCTTGCCGGAAGCCAGCTCGATTTGCTTCGTCTCGTTGTTCGCCAAATCTGTTCTTCGCTGAAGCGAGTACAATTTGTACTCGAACAAATCGGTTTGCTTGAACTGCGGGACGGCTTCGGCAACAGCATCCATTGATTTCAACATCGCGCTTTCGCGTCTGAATTGATCACGAACGATGTTCACGTCACCTGCGACAAGTTTTAATCCGGCATTCTTGAATGTTGTTCCCGAATTGTTCGTGAGCGTTACCCAGCCCGTTAGGTCGAGTTTCGCATCGCTTTTGTCGAGCACCGCGACATAGTTACAATTCCACGAGAGGTTGCCTGCAAGATAGCTCAGTTCGGCTTTATGGGTTCCCTCTTTTGAATTGGCAACGAGCCATGCGAGTTGTGGCTTGAGGATAAGACCTTCAGGCAAGCTCGGCAACACGACGCGCCCCGTTGGGTTCAACTCGATTTTGCCGTTGATCTCCGCAATCATGCCGCCGCTGTATGCGACGTTGCCGTGCATCGTCGGGTGACCGCTTGCGAGCAGTTTGCCGAAGACAGAATACTCTTTCTTCGTCGCCTCGTCGTAGCGAACGAACTCGATCTGCTTGCCGAGGTATTTCTCCATCAGCTTTGCCTGACTCACCAGGTCAAACTGGTAATTCTGTTCAAGCACCTTCACTGCCGAGGCGTCCGTCAGGCTAACGAAGTGCACCGAGGTTGCATCAATCGTCGAAGGAATATCCGGCACGACCACCCCACTTGTTCCGCGCGGAAGATTGAACATCCTCTCCTCGCGAATGAGCGAGAGATTTTGATTGTATATCGTGAGGTCAACAGATGTTCGCTCGCCTGCTCCCTTTGGTTGTGCGAGGAGACTCGATGCGAGCAGAAGCGTGGCGAGGAGAAATGGTTGTTTCATAGTTGATCCTTTCTTAGTCTAGTGTCTAAGGTTAGTGCGGGAGGATGCGATGTTCCTTTGCCACGATGCTGCCGGCTTCCCGCGGCGCAGAGTGCGCCTCTGACGTTGTAGTCCGTCAGCAGCCCCATACAAGAGTTTTGCCCACACGACGAGCTTTCTCCTCGGGGCACTGAAACTTGAAGCCAACATTTCATTATCTTTTACCGTTCACCTTCTGTTGGTTTATGACATTAACTGTTGAAAGGTAAATGGCGGCGTCTCTGTTTTTTCTGAATCAGGATGCGAAGATTTTGGATATGATTCGCAGTGGAAATGACGACGGCTTGGTAATGTTGTACGAGGCGAACCGAAAGCCGATTCGCGCCTATGTTGCGCGCAACAACGGCACGACCGACGATGCGGAGGATTTACTGCAGGAAGCGCTCATCGTGCTCTGGGAACGCGTGCGGACGAATCGGTTCACATACAAAGCGCAGTTGAGTACGTTCATTTACGCGACCGTGAAGAACATGTGGCGACGACGCCTTGCGCGCGTGCGGCGCGAAACACCTGCCGATATCGAGGAGGACACCGGGCGCATCGAGGATGCATCGGCGCTCGACATCATGGTGGAAAGCGAGGAGGCGAAACTCGTGCACGAAGCGCTCGACAAGCTGGGCGAGCCGTGCAAGACACTACTGCTGCTGTATTATTGGGAAGAAAAAACGATGCATGAAATCGCCGCACAACTGAATTTTGCAAACGCAAACACGGCGAAAGCGAAAAAGTATCAGTGCAAGAAGGAATTGCATAGGTTACTGAAACTCGTTGATGCATAGGAAGAGTGGAGTATGAAAGAACGACATTGGACAAACGATCCGGAACTGATCGAACGGTTCGTTCTGCATCAGGTGAATCCTGAAGAGCGGAACGAGCTTGAGGACCATCTTCGCATTTGCGAAGTGTGCAAGCGGTCGGTGCGAGCAGAGCAGATGCTTATTGCTGGAATTCGCCGCAGCGGACGCGAGCAGTTCAAGTCCACGTTGGCAGCGAAGCTTGCGACAATTCCAACTGGGGAGAAAAAAACTCCTTGGGTAAAGCTCTTAAGTGCGGCAGCAGTCATCATCATTTTGGTGACTGCCGGCATCTACAATCGGTGGTTTGAAATGAAGAAAGAGCCTGCAGTCGAACCCATACCGGATATCGCCCAACAAAGCCAAGAGAGCGCACCGGCGGCAACGGAGAAAGACGAATCATTAGGCGCGGTTCCGAGGCGCGACGCGAATGTTCCATTTGCCGAGCCGCAAGCGAAGTCGCCAACGCAAGATGAGATTCGACGCATTGCCGCGTCGCCGCGTGCAGGTGTTCCTTCGCCCACAATGGCAAGAAAAGGTGAAACGTTAGGCGCAGGTTCGAGACGCGATGGAAATGTTCCGTCTGCCTCACCGCAAGCGCAGTTGCCAACGCAGGATGATATTCGACGCGTTGCCGCGTCGTCGCGTGCCGCTGTTCCTGGAGCAGCGATAGCAAAAAAGGAATCGGCTCTCTCTGCCGACGACGCTGTTGTTGCAGTTACAGAAGCAGGCGCTGGAGCGGCTGTCGGAGCAAAACCGACTGCGAGTGTCGAGACTTACTGGCTTGAAGGGAATGTATGGGAGTCTGACGCGCAGGACGACAAGGCGGGGCGCGAGAAGCAAGCTGTCGAGTTCCTCATAGGTCGCGCAGACTCGCACGTTGCGAAACCGCGAGCCGCGAAACCCGAGCAGAGTGCCGGTGCGAAGAAAGTTGTTCTCAGTCAGCAAACCACCGGGACACTGCCTGCGGAACAACAACACCTCCAGCAGCTCAACATACTGCAGAACGTGCCCGGTAAACGAATCATGACAAAGCTCGAACGCCTCGGCAAGCAAACGCAAATGACGTTCTACTTCGACTCGCTCGTTGACGCGGGGGATCTGGCAAACGCGACGATCGAAACACCGCGCCGCGATTCGCTCATCGTCAATGTTCGAAACCAACGTATCGGCTATCGGCTTCCCCCTGCCGTCGACGCGCAAGAGCTACGACTCACGAAATGAACTACTCGCAAACAGATAGCGTGTGAGTTGTAGTTTGCGAGTTGAGTTACTATATTACTGCGGTTTCTCGAACACCAACACTCCCCATGACAACAACGCTGCTCAATCGTACAACGCGCCGGGGGAACGCTGCCGAACCGACCGGCTGGACGAAGTTTCTCGCCTTCATTGACAAGTACTCGATCATTGTTTCGGGCGTCGTCATCTACATTTACTTTCTTCTGAGTTCACTCGATGTGCTTCGCAGCAGAGCGGCGTCGCGCACGTGGGTGGATTTTATTCTTCAATTCGACTCGCTGATTTTTCTCTGGCTCATCGCGCTCGTCGCTATTCAACTCCAGCGCTACCGACAGCGCGTGCGCGAACAGGAGGAGTATCAGCGCAAGGTGCAGTACGAATTCGATCGCCAACGCACCAAGCTCCACGTCGTCGAGGAAATTACTTCGCTTCTCCAGGACAACATCAACAACCCGCTCGCGATCATTTCGCTCAATGCCCAAAAACTTCGCCGCAAACTCGAAGGCGATGGTGAAGCCGCCCAACTGCTCGACGGTATTGACAACGGCTTGCAGCGCGTGCACGCAACGATCAACGACATCAAGGCGTATCAAACCCAGAAAATTGTGCATGAATCCTTTGCCGCAGTAGATGAGGCACAAGCGCCGGTGGAGAGTATTGGCGAGCGCATAGCACGACTCGCCGAGGCACGCAAGACAATGCAGGAAGCAAACGCATCCCTGAACCACAGCTAAACGCCCTGCATTCGATGATGGATGCTTCCCCGCTCTGCCGAAGCGACTTTGGAGAAATTCCTCATGCTATGTGGATTCGAACATACCGAGCGTCGAGCGAAATGCTGGAGCCCTGCCCGCGCGATTCTCTGCTGCGGCTTGCTCTTCGTATCTCCTCTCTTCAGCCAAGTGCAGCAGTTCCGCTTTTCCAATCTCACTCTGCAGGACGGGATTTCGGGATACCGCGTCTTCAATATCTGCCAAGATGCTCAAGGGTTCATTTGGATTGCGACTGCATACGGACTTGACCGTTACGACGGGAGTAGAATACGAACGTTCCGTCAGGAAAGCGGCGATCCGTTTTCTCCCTCCGCATCCAAAGTTAGCGTCCTGTTCGTTGACTCGCGTGGAACCCTCTGGGCGGGAACGAGTGAAGCAGGCTTGAACAAGTACAACCCGCTCACCGAGACATTCGTCCATTACACACACAATCCGCAAGAAGCATCCACCGTTGGTTCGAATGCGATAGTATCTTTGGCAGAGGCGCACGGCACGTTGTGGGTTGCAACATCTGCACGTGGCATCGACGCGTTCGATCGTGAACGTGGAACGTTCAGCCATTACCGCCATGACCCTCGCGATTCTACCAGCCTGAGCAGTGATTCGGTCAACGCGTTAGCCGTCAGTCCATCCGGGGTCCTTTGGATTGCGACAAAGGCCGGTCTGGATGCGCTCGACAAGCAAGCCAATCGCTTCCTGCACTATACGGTTCCTGCCGAGCAGCATACTGCCAGTAGGGCAATCAACAATCTTATGGTCGATCGCTCGGGTGTTCTTTGGCTCATCAGCGACGCGGGGCTGTACACATTCTCTCCTGAACAAGGAATTCTCTCGCGGATGACCGACAAGTTACACAACATCGCTGTCCATTGCCTGTATGAACAGGACACGCGCCACGTTTGGCTTGGAACGGACAAGGGATTGCGGCGGCTGGACAGAAGCACATCCCGTTGGCACGAGTTTGTTCACGACGCCTCAAGGCAAGCAAGCCTGGCTAACGATTTTATTTTTCATATCACCGGCGATTCATCGGGCAACGTGTGGGTCGCAACGGATGGTGGTGTTAGCCGCTTCAGCCCACGCGTTGATCAATTCCAACATTACGCGCTCGATGATCAACAGGAGGAGAATGGAGATGTGAGCGCCGTGGTTGTAGATGCGAATGACTCGATGTGGTTTGGAACGAAAAAAGGATTGGCAACACTGCGCGTCCTCAATGACGGTCGTCCCCAAGAAGGCTCGTATCGGTCTGTTGCCAAGAGCGGTTTTGTACAGTCGCTTTGCGTGGATTCGTCAGGAAAGATTTGGGCAGGCTCCTATGGCAGCGCGGCACTCTCATCATATGACCCTCGAACAAAACAATTGCGCACGTACGCAATCGGAACGGATGTTCTCTCACTTTCCTGCGATAGGGACGAGAGGCTCTGGCTGGGTGCAGATGATGGTCTGAAACTGTTCGACTCTCGGCGAGGGAAACTCCTCACGCTTGCACCGGCAATTCAGAACATCAGGTCACGAGTACTTGCGATTATTCAGCGCCGCAATACGGCGATGGTCATTGCAACAGAGGGGGAGGGCATGTTCGTCGTTGACCCGTACTCGTTTGGGTATCGGCAGTTCAAGCACGAGCCGTCCGACCCCATGAGCATTAGTCACAATCGTACCTACGCCGTGCACGAGGATCGCGCCGGGAGAGTTTGGGTCGCAACAGCAGAGGGGCTCGATTTGTTCGACGATAGTGCAGGCTCGTTCCGGCACTACAAACCGACCCGTATCTCAAAGGGGTTGACGTTTATTCAAATCGTCGAAGACAACGGGGGAAGGCTTTGGTTGAGCACCATCCAAAGCGGTCTGTTTCGGTTCGACCCGCTCTTGTCAACGTTTCACGATTACGGAGCAGCGGAAGGAATACAAGGATCGGAGTTCCATTACGCAGCCGCGCGTATGCGCAGCGGTGTGCTGATCTTCGGCGGAAAGAACGGCTTCAATATGTTTCATCCCGATAGCATTGTAGAGAACAGGCGTCCGCCTCCCGTGGTGATTACGAGCCTCCGGCCTTTAGGCAAGAGCGATACCCGCGCAAACAGAATTTCCCTCGCACCGCCGGAATTCAGCTTCACCCAAAATCAGTTCATCATCGAATTTGCCGCTCTCGACTTTGGTTCTCCCGGCGACAATAGATTTCTGTACAAACTTGAACCGAGCGATACGGGATGGGTTGATCCGGGTGAGCAACGTTCGCTCGTTTTTCCCGGTCTTGCACCTAATCACTACGTCTTCCGCATCAAGGCAGCCAACAACGACGGTGTATGGAATGAACAAGGTGTCTCGATCCCCATCGTGATCAATCCCCCGTTCTACAAGACATGGCAATTCATCAGTTTGATGGTACTCGTCGCCGGAGGAATCATTGCTGCTGTGTACAACTATCGGACGAGACAGCAACTCGCGGTGGAACGGCTCCGTGTGCGCATTGCGAGCGATCTTCATGACGACGTCGGCAGCAGTTTGAGCGGCATTGCGCTCATGTCCGACCTCGTGCGAAGCCACTTACCAAAGGGAACGAAAGATCACACCTATCTCGAAAAGCTCAGCTCATCGGCACGTAACACGGCTGAGACATTGCGAGATATTGTCTGGGTGATCAATCCGGAGCATGACACGGCAGAGGATATTCTGCTGCGGATGAAAGCCATTGCGGATATGTTGTTAGTGAAATCGCAATTTACTTTTTCGGCTCCGAGCAACGGACTCTCAGGACTCTTGAACATGGAATATCGCCGCAACCTCCTACTGATCTATAGAGAGATTTTGAACAACACGGCAAAGCATGCACAGGCCAAGAATGTCGCCATCTCCATTGCCACGAACGAAAACCATCTAACGCTTCAAATTGTAGATGACGGCATTGGTTTTGATGTTGAAGCCGTGCGTGCAAAGGGCGGTCACGGCTTGTTCACGCAACAGCACCGGGCGGAGAAGATCAATGGTACGATTGACATCCAGAGCGCCCCTGGAAAAGGAACCACAACGACACTAGTTGTCAAAATACCGCGATTACGGTATGGGAAAAACTTCCGATTCCTCGTATTTTCTAAACAGAACGAGTCGCGCAAACAACCCCAATCATCCTTTACATGGAGGTAACCAATGGAACGCTCCCCTGAAAAGTCTTCACCGCTCGCCGGCATCGCGCTCATCCTCGCGCTCGTTTCTGCCGCGCTCGCTCTCTTTTACAGAAGCTGTGAAGAAAAGAGACTGCCGAGCAGAGAGAAACTTGGCGGCGTGCGATTCAGCGTTACGTATCAGGATTCGGCTAAATACGTTGGGCGTCGCGATTCTCTCTCGACACAGGGGACGATGCACAAGTCGCTGCGGCGTGCGCCAACTGATGAGCCTATCGCTCTTTCAGCAAAGGTTGCTGAAGAGATCATCTGCGACATTGAAATCAATCTCGTACAGTATGACGGCGAAGCAACGATCACACCGTACGCAACGGGAAAAATCAAATGCCCACCGCCAACTCATAACTGCGGCATTACAGATCTCGCCGTGTCAGGAGTCGTGGAGGGAACATACTATGCTTCGGTGATCATCAAGTACGATGGGTTCACGTGCGTCTTCTATCTCAACGCGAGCGGGAGCCTTGCACCCACATTCGACAGTGAGACTGCTCCTATCGTTATCAAGGAAGGTGAAACTGTGCAAGGTCCAGCGATCACCGTGACACTCGAGAACGTGCTGTGTGTTCTTGAGAAAGCAGGTGTACCACAGCAATAGGAGTGAAGAAGATGGTTAGGCATGCAGAGCAGAGCCTCAGCGCGCTGGAGACGGTCAGCCTCTGGATTGTCGAGGATGACAACGGCTTTCGTGAGAGCCTCTGTGCCTTGCTCGACGGCTCGGCGGGCATTCGATGCGAGCAGAGCTTCTCGAACTGCGAGGACGCGTTGAAGCTCTTCAAGAGAGGCGAAGCGCCGGAAGTCGTGCTCATGGATATTCAATTGCCGGGGATGGACGGCATCGAGGGGGTGAAGCGGATGAAAACCATCTCGCCGGCAACGGATATCATCATGCTGACAAATCATGAGGAAGACGACAGCGTGTTCCGCGCCATCTGCGCCGGCGCCAATGGCTACTTGAAGAAAAACTCTTCAATGGAGCAAACGATCGAATCCATTCGATCAGTCCTGAACGGTGGTCCGCCGATGAATCCTCACATCGCGCGGAAGGTGTTGTTCCTCTTTTCAAAATTCGCCGCGCCGCAAAGCGACTATGGACTGACCGAGCGCGAGATGAACATACTCGAACTCCTCTCGCAAGGACACACAAAAAAAACCATGGCAGAGAAACTTATTCTCAGTTACCATACGGTGGACACGCATCTGAAGAACATCTACCTCAAGCTTAATGTCCACACTGCCGGCGAAGCCGTTGCCGCATGGATGCGAGCAAACCCGACCTTCAAGGCGTTCACATAGCGACTGCCATCCGTCATTGATCATCCCTCAATGGTCGTTAGCCAATCGCCCTTCCTGAGCGAAGCTAACGACCATTGACGCTTGAGAGTGATCGCCGACCTTCACCTTCCGCATCTTCCGCCGAAATGCCGCAATCGCGGTATTACCTTCCCTTCACCCATGTCGTATCTTATCGGCAGAAATTATTTTGCGAGAGGATGCGATGCAAAGCAAATACAAACCGAGAAAGCTTACACGTAGTGAACAGCAGTTGCTGAACATTGTGCTCGATGTGGAAATCGAGATGCAAGCGTGGTACTCAATTACGTGGAGTGTGACAATGCGAAAGCTTGTCACGATCGTGATTCAATAGAGAAGAACGAGGAAGACGTGCGTACCAGCCGAAGCATCGAGTTGGTGGGGCGTGCCCGGCTGGTCGCATTGTTTGTTCTTCTCGTTCCGTCAAGCCCCGCCAATCAATCTGCAGAACGAGATTACCAGCTACTCAAGGAGGAAATGACCATGACGACAAGTAAACAGGGTATTGACCTTATCAAACGCTTTGAGACGTTTCAGTCTAAACCGTATCGCTGCCCCGGCGGCTATGCGACGATTGGTTACGGAAGCACGTTTTACGAGGACGGCACGCGGGTGACGCTCAACGATCCACCACTCGACCAACAACGCGCAGAGTCGCTACTCCTTACCGTGCTCAAACACTTCGAGGTGCAGGTTGATAGCGTTACGCGAGACGATATCACGCAACATCAATTCGACGCCCTCGTCAGTTTTTGTTTCAACGTCGGTGCAGATTCGTTGAAGCGCAGCACGCTGCTGCGGAAAGTAAACACCAATCCGAACGACTCGACGATTCGCACCGAGTTTCGGAGGTGGGTGTACGCAAATGGCAAAAGACTTCTCGGGCTACTCAAGAGACGAGAGGCAGAGTGGCAGCTCTATTCGGGCGCAGCGTAACACTGTCTAACACAACGAAAGAAAAATTCGAGCAAGAACCATCAGGGAGAATAACTCATGAGGACAAGAAACAAGATACTCATCGGGGGCACAGGCGCGTTGATGCCCAGCGTTTTGAACTTGCTGGTCGTGGATTTTGCGAACGTGTTTTCGGCGTTTGATCCCTGGGCAGCGGTCGGCTATTGTGTGCGGGTTATTGTACTCTTTGGGCTCGGCGGTTTGGTCGCATATCTCCACAAGGAGGAACGCAACGTCGTGAAGTTGTTCGAGCTTGGCATTGTCGCACCAGCACTCATCACGGCAATGATCAATGCCTCGAATACAAACGGTGCGGAGCCTGTGACTGCGAAACTGGGTCAACATATTTCCTTCAGTATAATACCGTCGGCGGTCGCTGGTCCGCAGACCGAGACGAATAACTCGAATCGCGCGCAAGCGGCGAACACGTCCTTCTGGCGCGGCGTGTTCGGACGTCGAGCCGCATCGTGGGTTATTGTCGTAGCGGAATATCGGACGCGCGACGAAGCGATCAAGAAACGCGAGGAGCTGAAGCGAAAGAACATTAACGTTACCGTCGTCGCATCGCCATCGAACGCACATACGGTGGAAGTCATTGCGGGTCCGTTCGTAGAGTATCAGGTTGCCAATACGACGAAACAGAACCTCGTGCGCGCAGGGGTTTCGGAGCAGATGAGTATCAGAAGAAACTGATGCTTGCTCGCTGAGGGTGGCAGTGTGCGGATGAGGGTGGTGATGCCCTCGGCGAGGAATGCTGTTCTAATGTTCTTCGCCGCGCATCATGCGGAAAGAGTGAAACAGCCACGGCAGCAACACATCGAGCGATTCGTTGACGGCATTAGGCGAGCCGGGCAACGTCACGATCACCGTCGTGCCGCGAACTCCCGCAATGCCGCGCGACAGCATCGCAGTCCGAATTCTCTCTTGGCCGAACGAGCGCAGTCGTTCACTCACGCCATCCAATCGTCGCTCGATAATTTCTTGCGCAACATCCGGAGTAATGTCGCGAGGAGAAAGTCCTGTTCCACCAGTCGTGAGTACAAGGTCAACCTTCTTCTGATCGCACTGCCTCAGCAATTCCTCACGAAGCAGGTCCGCCTCATCGGGAAGGACTTTGTACGAAATAGTCTTCAGGCCGAACGTACGAAGTCGTTGGACGATTGCTCTCCCCGATTTCTCCTCACGCTCGCCGCGTGACGCTTTATCCGAAAGAACAAGCACTGCCGCGCGGAGTTTCTGAATGCTCGCATCCGAACGAAAATCGGACTTGCCTCCCCTCTTCGAGTCGAGTTTGACCGTCGTAATCTCCATCGTCTCGTCAATAATCTTCAGCATGTCATACAAGGTGAGCGCCGCACCGCTTGCAGCAGCGAGCGCTTCCATCTCGACGCCGGTTTTCCACACAGCTTTCACTTCAGCGGCAATTTCAATCCGATCTTTTCTCAACTCCATCTCCACCCGCACGAAGTCGAGCGGCACTTGATGGCAATAAGGAATTAGAAGGCTTGTATTCTTAGCGGCTTGAATTCCTGCGACGCGCGCAACCGCAATCGGGTCGGCTTTCGGCAGATTGCCCGATCTGATTGCTCGCATGGTCTTCGGCAAGCAATGAAGTACGGCGGAGGCTCGCGCTGTTCGCAGTGTGTTGGGTTTTGTGGAAACGTCGCGCATAAAAAGAGGTTCAGGATTCAAGGTTCAGGGTTGTAGTGCCCCAAAGGCTCAAGGGTCAAGACTCAAGACAGGAGTTCGATGAGAACTCTGCTTCCTTTTTTCAACGACGGCGATTTTTCAGGAATGATGATCAGGCAATTCGCTTTCGCAACAGAGCTGAGTGCACCGGAGCTTTGGGTTCCCGTCGTGCGAACGTGCATGTGTCCGTTCTTGCTCGCTGCAATTCCGCGAACGAAATGTCGCTTGCCGTCAACCTTTGCAATCGGCTCATCGAGGATAGCGTTGAGCTGTACATTATGCGGCGTGATTTCACCCAGCATTTTCCTCATAGCTGGACGCACGAATTGCAGAAACGCAACGCTCGTGGACACGGGATTGCCCGGCATGCCGAACACGAGAGTCTTGCCGAACGTCCCGAACACCAACGGTTTTCCCGGCTTGATGTTGACTCGCCAGAATTTGATCTTCACCCCGACATGTTCGAGAGCATTTTTGACGAGATCATACTTCCCTACCGAGACGCCTCCCGTGATGAGCAGGATGTCGCAATCGCGCGCGCGTTGAATTGCCCTGCGGAGTTTCTTCTTTTTGTCGGGAACGGTGCCGAGTATCTGCGCGTCGCCGCCCGTTTGCTCGACGTAACTCGCGAGCGTGTACGAGTTACTATTTCGAATCTGCCCTTTGCGCAACGTATCATCAATCGCGACCAACTCATCACCGGTGGCTAAAATATTGACGCACGGCTTACGCGCAACGTTCACTTTTGCATAGCCGAGCGATGCGAGCAGCCCGATTTTTGCAGGCGTCAGGAGTTCCCCATTCTTGAGAACAACTTGATTCTTCTCCACATCTTCGCCGGCACGACGAACATGCGCGCCGGTCTTGACAGGCGCAGCGACTTCCACACTCTCGTCACCTATCATCGAGACAACTTCGAGAGGCACAACTGCATCGGCGCCGAGAGGAATCGTTCCTCCTGTCATGATACGAACGGCTCCCATCTTGCCAACTTTTTTTTCGAATGGATTTCCTGCACTTGATTCGCCGACGATCCTGAGACGGACGCCCCCCTTTCTTGTCGCGTTTCTCACGTCGGCAGAGTGCACTGCAAAACCATCCATCGCGCTATTATCGAACGGCGGAATGTTTTCTTTGGCGACAATACTCTCTGCCAAGATGCGATGAAGAGCAATCCGCAATTTGACTTTCTCAGCGGAGCAAGGTTTCACTTCTTTGAGAATCTTCTGAAGTGCTTGGTGAAAAGAAATCATGTGTACAAGGTTAAAAGGTGAACGCTTCAACTGAGTGTGGCGTGGTTGTGCGCGGTTCCATTATACAAAAATGCCCCGCGAAAATCTCGCGAGGCATAATCCCTGAAATCCGATTTAGTTTCACGCAAAGTCGCAAAGCCGCAAAGTTGTTTTGAGAAATCTCTGCAAGGGAAAATTCACCGAATTGGTGAAATGTTTTAAGGACTTCTGCAGCAACATCTTTCTTTGCTCTTTCATTCTTCGCGCCTTCGCGTCTTTGCGGTGAGATGCAATATCGGAATTCAGGTATTTCATATTCGTTAGGTACTCTTTTGCGCGATCCGGAGATGAAGGCACTTTTCGTTTACGCATTCAGCAACTTCTGAAGATCGAACTTCTTCATCTGCAAGAACGCTCGCACCACTCGTTGTCCACGTTCGGGGTCGCTCGTCAGCCTGCCGAGTATCGCAGGAACGACTTGCCACGACACGCCGAACTTGTCCTTCAACCAACCACACATGCTCTCTTGCCCGCCGTCGGCGGTGAGTTTATTCCAATAGTAATCTATCTCTTCTTGCGTGTCGCAGTTCACCACAAACGACACTGCCTCAGTGAAGGTGAAACTGTGTTCGCCGGGCCCGTCCATGGCAATCACGGCGCGCTTGCCCAACGCAAACTCCGAATACATCACTTTACCGGCATTGGCATCTTCGGCGGGGAAGTGCTGCACCATATCCACTGATGCGGGATCAAACACTGATGTATAGAATGTGATTGCCTCTTCCGCTCGTCCAAACTGTTTCTGTGTAAATAAGAAGGACGGAGTGATGCTCTGTTGTTTGTCGAGCATTATCTGCCAAGTCAAGCCAAATTTGTCGCGCAGCCATCCATACCGATCGCTCCATGGATACTTGTCAATCGGCATCAACGTACTCCCACCATCAATCAGCTTGTTCCATATTTCGGCGATCTCTTGAACGTCGTCGCACTTTACGAAGAACGAAATGGCGGGAGTAAATTTGAACTGCGGTCCTCCGTTGAGCCCCATGAATGTTGTTCCACTCAACTGAAAGTTGACGACCATCGGAGTATCGGATGTGATGCGCGAGTTTGTAAAGACGGAGCAGTAGAACTCTGCAGCTTGCTTCGCGTTGCCGTCGAACCAGAGACAGGGATAGATTTCGTGTGTCATAGAATTACCTTAAGGCACATTGTGAAATATAGTGGCTCGAGGACCGCTCACCACGGCAACTTCTAAAGCGATTCTCTCAAGAATCGCCGACTGAGCGAGCTGACTTCGAACGGCGTCATGGTGGTGAAGCGCAGGAATCCTATTTCTCCGCCAGCTCTTTGAGTTTGTTCAGCGCTTTGGGCCACGCGCCCTCGAACATCTCTTTCCAATCTTCCGTGGTATCGATATCAACCAGGACTTCGGTATTGCCGTTTCGTTCTTTGAAGGTGTAATTCTCCTGCGCGCCGGACCACGCTTTCACAGCCTCGCTGGTCGTGTCTTCTATGCCGTCTTGCACCATGCCGAGGTGCTCGATGGAGATGTATTCGTGCAAACGGTTTTCTGCGATGCGGCTCACCATGCCGCCCAGCTTGCCCGTATTCGGATCCGGTCCGAGGAAAAGTATTTTGCTGCCTTTGCTCCAGTCTCCGACGTAGTGCGAACCGGACGTGAAGGCTTCGGTCCACACGCGATAGGTTGCGTCGTCGAGCATCGTGCTCCAAACCTTTGCTTTTGGCGCGTTGATGGCAATTGAAAAATGCAGTTTGTGCATACAAACCTCCTTTCCTTGTTTGTGAACAGGTTCTATTCCACGTGTATGGTGCAGAATTCTGAGACGAAGTAGCGCAGACATCTGCATGGACGATTGCGCTACGATTTTTCTCTTGCCGTAGCGATATGATTATGCACGCCCTGCCACGTGCCGTGGCGTTTTACAAACACGTCGGTCGTGTATTCATCGGCGCTAAGGAGGCGGTCCGCGGCAAGAAATTTTCTCTGTCGTGATACCGTGTTCCGAGACGATGACCAAGTCCTCCGCCATAAATCGAGCCGATCTCCTTGGCGGCGGTTGCCTGAAATATACGCAATCGTGGGGCAAGAATGCATCACCCGAAAGTACGACTTGGTGAAAGAGAAAGGATATTCACCCGACAGTGTTGAGGGAGACAAAGCGTATCGGATACACCGCGCTCGATGGTGAGGGCGCATGTGCTATCGCCCTTTTTCTTTTTATGGCAGTCTCGGTTTCGAGGTTTTTTGTGTTATATTTTGAAAAAGGCGTGGCGGACACACCAAGAATTTCTACAAGGCATAAAGTCTTCACGGGCTCTGACATGAACAAACGCCTTCGCATATTCCAGCTTCTTTTGTTGCTCGTTGTCTCTCGGCTGGCCGGGCAAACCCTCCGGCCTCCACCTTTGCACCTCGAGCGCGTTGGCAGCGATCTCGGCCTTTCGCAGAATTTGATCACCTGCATCATGCAGGATCGCCAGGGCTTTTTGTGGTTCGGCACCAAGGACGGACTGAATAAGTTCGACGGCTACACATTCACCGTCTATCGGCATGACCCCTATGATGCGACAACGCTTTCAAATAATTTTGTCACGGCGCTTTATGAAGACCGCGCGGGCCGCATATGGGTGGGCACGCACAACGGATTGAATCTCTTCGATCGCGCCACGGAAATTTTCCATCGCAGCCTGCCGGATTCCGCCAAGCTCAACCGCATCAGCCACTATCTCATAACCGGGATCGCCGAAGATGCGCGTGAGAGCGGCGCGCTTTGGATCGCCACCGCGGGCGGCGGTTTGAATAAACTTACGCTGCCCGCCGAGGCGAAAAATTTGGCAGCAGCAAAGTTCACACATCTGCGCCACGATCCCAATGATCCGCATAGCCTGAGCCGTGATTGGGTTTCGCACCTGGCGATCGACAGCCGCGGCGCGATCTGGGTTTCGAGCGATTTTTCGATCGACAGAATCATTCACACCTTGCCGAATCATTTTGAAGTTAGCCGTTTCACACCCAATCCGCCGGATCCAAGCTGGAAAAAAATGCTGCAAGGCTCGCCGCAGCGCTGCTACTTAGGGGCTGGGCAAAACGGTACGGTCTGGATCGGCACCGGCGCAGGACTAATCCGTTGGGATGCCGGCGGGGCGGAGTTCACCTATTTCAAATTCGCGCTCGAACGCTATACGGAATTTTCATGGAATAACGTCGTGGGCATGTATGAAGATCGCCAGGGCGTGATCTGGATCGGAACTTATGACGGCTTCGCGCGCTTCGATCCCTCTGGAAAGCAATTTTCTTTCTATCGTCATGAAGCAGGCAACCCCAACAGCGTGCCGGAATCCGGCATCGGGGCATTTCTTCAGGACGAGGCAGGCGTGTTGTGGCTCGGCTCCAACGGCAACGGCTTATTTCGCCAGGACCCGCAGGCACGCCGCTTTGCGCAACAGCACCAGGACGGCCGCCTCAGCGTATGGCAAGGCACCAGCCTGCGCGCACTCTGCGAAATACGCGCACCCGGCCGGGAAGAAATCTGGGCAGGCGCAGCAAACGGCAAGCTGTATCGCATCAATCGCTTCACCGGCGAAACAGCGACCGTTCCTGCGCCGCTGCCGATTCCGACATGGGGCGTCGCCACTTCGATATTGCAAGATCGAACCGGAGCGCTGTGGATTGGCACCGCCTACGGATTGTTTCGACTGGAGTGGAGAAACGCCCGCGCGACGCCGGTCATCTATTTCAATCCCAATAAAAATTCCGAGCCTGCTCTTTCGCAAGAAGTTTGTAAAATCCTGGAGGATCGCGATGGCGAAATTTGGAGCGTGACGCTGGCGGATCTTTTCCGCTGGAAGCGCGGCACGAACGAGTTTGCCCGTTACCAATATGCGCCGCCGGACCCTGCCGTGATCGTGCAAAACAAGTTTGTGACCATCCATCAAGACAGGCGCGGCGCGCTTTGGCTGGGCACGTCGCGCGGCTTGCTGCGCTTCGAGCGAGAGACAGGCACGTTCACAACCTTTGCGACTGACGTCAAGAACGTTTCGAGCTTGAGCCATAACATCGTGCGCGCGATCTGCGACGATCCGCTTGATCCTGAAAACGTTCTGTGGATCGGCACGGCCGGCGGCGGCTTGAACCGCTTCGATATGAGAACCCAGTCCTTCACGCACTTCACCATAAAGCACGGGCTGCCGGACATGGTCATCTATGCTATCTTGAATGACCGCTCGGGCAACCTGTGGATGAGCACGAATCACGGGCTGTCGCGCTTCCATCCGCGCACGCGCGTGTTCAAGAATTTTGATGCCGGCGACGGCTTACAAGACAACGAGTTCAACGCGGGTTCTTATTTCAAGAGCGCCAGCGGCGAGCTGTTCTTTGGCGGCATCAACGGCTTCAACGCGTTTTATCCTGAAGACATTCGCGACAATCCGCACGCGCCGCCGGTTGTGTTCACGGATTTTCTGCTTTTCAATCTGCCCGTGTCGTTCAGAGATAAAAATTCGCCGCTTGCCGCGCCGATCAATGAAACGAAAGAATTGACGCTGGCTTACGATCAAAATGTTTTCTCGTTTGAATTTGCCGCGCTGGATTATACCGACCCCGCTAAGAACCGCTATCGCTACCGGATGGAGAATTTCGATGCGGCCTGGCGCGAGGCCGGCGCCAGCCGCATCGCGACCTACACAAATCTCAATCCGGGTAAATATGTTTTTCGCGTGCAAGGCTCCAACAACGACGGCGTGTGGAACGAGGAAGGCGCCTCGATCAACATCATCATCACCCCGCCGTGGTGGCAAACGTGGTGGGCATACACGCTCTACGTGTTGTTTTCTACGGCTATACTATACGGCCTGCGCCGCTATGAAATGAACAGGCAGCAGCTCAAGCATCAAGTCGAGGTCGAGCGTTTGCAGGCGGAGAAGAAAAATTGGGAAGCGGCAAGGCTGCAAGCGCTGGATCAAATGAAGTCGCGCTTTTTCGCCAACATCTCCCACGAGTTTCGCACGCCGCTGACGCTCATCATGGGGCAGCTTGACAGCGTGCGCGCAGCGCTGGCGGAAATGCCGCTCAAGGCTCGGCTCGACATGGCTTTTCGCAATGCACAGCAACTCCTGCGCTTGATCAATCAGGTTCTCGATCTTGCCAAGCTGGAAGCGGGCCGCATGGAACTGCGCGCAGTGTACGATGACATCGTGCCGCTGCTCAAAAGCCTCACCCACACTTTCGAGGCGCTCGCGCAAAAGAAACGGATTGCCTTGCGCTTTCAGTGCTCAGACGAACACTTCAAGATGTATTACGAACCCGACAAGATCGAAAAGATCATGCACAACTTGTTGTCGAATGCCTTCAAGTTTACGCCGGAGGGCGGGTCGGTGCTCGTGCGCGTAGAGATGCCAGGGGCAATCGGCGAGGGGCGCTCTGCACCTTTCGCCCTTCACCCTGCGCCCGAAACGTTCTTGCAGATCACTGTAAAAGACACCGGCATCGGCATCCCCAAAGAGCATCTGCCGCATATCTTCGACCGTTTCCATCAAGTCGACAGCTCCACCACGCGCGAACATGAAGGCACCGGCATCGGTTTGGCGTTGACCAAAGAACTGGTGGAATTGCACGGCGGCGAGATTTCGGTCGAGAGCGAGGAAGGATTCGGGGCGACCTTCGTTGTGCGGCTGCCGCTTGATAAGGAACGAGGGGAGAAGGGTGAACTGGAACCGGCAACCAGCGACGTGCAACCTGAAATCAGCGACCAGCGACCAGCCTCCGGCGTCGTGCACCGAGAAACCAACGACCAGCAACCAGCATCCAGCCTCCAGGAACTCGTTTTGATCGTGGAGGACAACGACGACTTGCGCGCGTATCTGCGCGAGCACTTGCAGGAGCGTTTTCAAATCATAGAAGCGGCGGACGGTGAAGAGGCTTTGGCAAAAGCATTGGAACAGGTGCCGGATTTGGTGATTACCGACCTGATGATGCCGAACCTCGACGGGTATGCGCTGTGCCGAAAACTCCGCGCCGATGAAAACGCCAGCCATATTCCCATCATCATGCTCACAGCGCGCGCAGAGGAAGCGGACAAAATCGCCGGACTGGAGATCGGCGTGGACGATTATCTCACCAAGCCGTTCAGCCCGAACGAACTGCGGGTGCGCGTGCGCAATTTGATCGAGTTGCGCAAGCGGCTGCGCGCGCGTTTCAGCCGAACGACGCTCATCACGCCTGCGGAGATCACGGCTGCGCCGCTTGATCAGAAATTTCTCGCACGCATCAAGGAGATTGTGGAGGCGAACATGGAAAACGAAACTTTTGACCTGCCGACCTTGAGTGCGAAAGCCGGCATGAGCGAGCGCCAGCTCGAGCGCAAACTGAAGGCGCTGATAGACCAGACCCCGAATCAGTTTATCCGCGCGATGCGCCTGCAGCGCGCCAGGCAACTGCTGGAACAAAATGCCGGCACGGTTTCGGAAATCGCCTATATGGTCGGCTTTAACAACATCCCTTATTTCTCCAAAGCCTTCCGCGAGGCATTTGGCAAGCCGCCGTCGGAGGTAAAGGGCGGGGAATGAAGAGGGCGCGTAGTTTTCAAAAGAAGGTCTTCGCCTAGTTCTTAGCAAGCGGAAGGGAGATTTGCCATGAATGCCGGGCAACAAACGCGTTGGACAGAATCAACGAGACGACGGGCAAGTCGTCGAAACTGCAGAAACGGAAGTGTGGCTCGACTTCGCTTCCAAGTGCGGTTGTCTTGCCGAGACGGATCACAAAGAATTGCGCGAGCATTACGATCAAAATCGGCGGGATGCACGTCAATAAGAGGAACAAGCCGGAAAGTGGTGCGAGCCTCTTCTGAAAAGTAAAAAGTAACACGCGAACCCCACGCCTGTCGCCCTCCTCCCCTCTCCCCTCGTCTCACCCCTGTCGGAAAAACACAAGGAAATGTCGGATTATTACAAGAGCCTGTCGGAATTTTGACAGAGATTGTCGCCCCAGTAGATGCGCTCCCACCCCAGCGTTTGTATCTTACTCACTGTTCTGCGTGAACCTTTGCATTGAAAGCCGCACTATGCGTCTTTGAAGCATTACAGAAACCGGAACAACCAGAGTCCTCTATGAACTTCGTCGAACGCCTCGTCGCTCTGTTCAAAGAGCCGCGCCATGGACTGCTCGAGGAAAAACCGCCGCGCGCGCCGGCGCAGGCACCGTTTGTGGAAGAGGACGATTTCCAGGAGATGCTCCAACGCGCGCGCTACCACGCGGACCGAACTGGCGAGCCTTTCGCCCTGCTCGTGTTGGAATTTGACGAGCACTCTGCCAGCCGCGAGTGGGCACAAAAGATATGGCAATCAAATGCTTCGCCGCACCGAAACGCAGACTCCAGTCCGGTGGGCTGGCTTTCGCACCAAAGCTTGGGCATAATTCTGCCGAATACGTCATTCAGTGACGCGCGCGGGATGGCGGAAGAGCTTTTTCGTGCGCTGCCCCAGGCAAGGCTCTTTTGCAGTTACAAGATTTTTACTTATCCAGCGCGAGTTTCGTAGCCGCGCCGTGATCATGTTCGAGGCGCTAAAATCTTATCCAATCTCTCGTCACCGGACCATGGGCGCCAGCGGCGAGAGGAACCTTTCACAACTTAAACTAAATCGGAGGTTATTATGAAAAACCTTTTCACGCAGACCGTATCCATCGGCGGCGCAACATGCTTGAAGAGCAATACCCGTATGGACCACACCCGCAAGAGCCGGAGTTGTGGCGGGCGACGCTTTCTCATGGCGCTTGTGCTCTTCGGGTTGATGCTCCTGTATCCGCATGCCGGATGGACCCAAAACAAGATGTATTTCACCGACGCGTTTAGCAATACCATTCAGCGCGCCAACCTCGATGGCAGCAGCGTCGAAGATCTCGTCACCGGGCTCAATGATCCCTTTGGGATCGCGCTGGACCTCGCCGCCGGCAAGATGTATTGGACCGACGCGGGTACCGCTAAGATTCAGCGCGCCAATCTGGATGGCAGCAGCATCGAAGATCTCGTCACCGGGCTCGCCGCTCCTGTTGGGATCGCACTGGACGTTGCCGCCGGCAAAATGTATTGGACCGACTTTGTTACCAATAAGATTCAGCGCGCCAACCTCGATGGCAGCAGCGTCGAAGATCTCGTCACCG
>CAYUFU010000063.1:1356-22927 GCA_964444145.1 uncultured Chitinophagales bacterium | reverse complement strand
GAAATTTTGATCAGTACATAATCTGTTGGAGAGGTGGGTGAGTGGCCGAAACCAGTCCCGCCATTGGCGGGACTAAACCGCCGTAGGCTGTAGAGTCAAGCGAGAGAAATTATCACAAAAGAAATTTTGATCAGTACATAATCTGTTGGAGAGGTGGGTGAGTGGCCGAAACCAGCGGTTTGCTAAACCGCCGTAGGCTGTAAAGGTCTACCGAGAGTTCGAATCTCTCCCTCTCCGCAAAAAGGGGAAAACCCTGACGGATCACCGTCGGGGTCATGGTTGTTCGTTGCGCTCGCCGGCGCGCTTTCTCCCACATTTCAAGGATGACGTTGCAAAGTTATCATTCTTACGTTGCAGGGTTGGTTGTTTGTGTTCTCACTATGACCGTTTTCCATCCGAGCGACGCTCAGACACGCGCCCAGATCAAACAGCAAGCTGAGTCAAAGCTGAAGGAGATGTCCCCGGAAGAGATTGAAAAGAAGTTGAAGGAATACGGCATCACACGCGACGAAGCGATTCGGCGAGCAAAAGAGCTGAACATCAGCCTCGAAGATTTCCTTCTTAAATCATCAAGCGTCGAGAGTTCTGCAGGCGGCGCACCAAGCCAACAGGCGCGGCTCCCTGCACAACAACCGTCGCCGAGCAAACGGATTGCCGACTCAACGCTTCAGGCAAGACTTCTGATCATTCCAGGCCTCTCAGACCGCAAGGGGGTTGATACGCTTCAGCCGTTTGGCTTCGACATTTTTGCCCTTCCCTCCTCCGCATTCGAGCCTGTGTTGAATGCTGCCAGCCCTCCGTCGTACCTCCTCGGACCCGGCGACGAAATCATCATCACGGTATGGGGCGAGACGAAACTGAACTATCAACTCGAAATCAATCGCGAAGGCAACGTTATCATTCCCGATGTCGGTCCCGTAAGCGCAAACGGCACGACCATTTCCGAATTTCGGCAGCGAGCACTGCGCCGCATGGCTTCGATCTATTCCGGCTTGGACAGCCGCTACGGAAAACCAAACACGTTTCTCGACGTGTCACTCGGAAAGCTTCGCACGCTTCAGGTGTTTGTTCTCGGCGAAGTCGTAAAGCCGGGAGGGTACGCGATCTCATCCTTCTCCACTGCGTTCTCCGCTCTGTATCTTGCGGGTGGACCGACCGTGAACGGCACCATGCGCACGGTGCACATTATGCGTCGCGGCTCGAACCTTCCGCCGATTGATTTGTATGACTACATCATCCGCGGTGACAACTCCAAAGACCAACGACTGCAAGACGGCGATATCGTTTTTGTGAAGCCGGCAGGTAAACGCGTAGCGATGCTCGGTGCGGTTGTTCGTTCGGCGATCTACGAAGTGAAAGAGAAAGAAACTCTCGGCGATTTGATCGCGCTTGCCGGCGGCTTGCGGTTCGATGCGTACACTGATCGCGTTCATATCGAGCGCGTCGTTCCCTTCGATGAGCGCTCGAAACATGTAAGAAACGTCCTCGATATTGATCTTGATTTTCCTTCACTCGCCGCTCTTCAAAAAAGCAGTTACAGAATCGAAGACGGCGATGTGGTGACCATATTCAGAGTGGCGTCGTTAGCACAGAACCGTGTAAGCATCACCGGAAATGTGAACAAACCGGGCCGGTTTGAATTGCGTGCAGGCATGCGCGTGCGCGATCTTCTCCTTGCTGCCGACAGTCTGCAGCGCAACACGTTCAGCGAACGGGGTACGTTGTTCCGTCTTCTGCCGAACTTGCGAAGAGAAGTGCGCTCATTCAACCCGCGTCTCGCATTGGAGAACATTGCCGAGCACAACATCATCTTGCAAAACGAAGACAGCCTCGTCGTCTATCCTGAAGATCAGTTCTTCAAGCAGCATACGGTCACGATCAGCGGAGCCGTCCGCAACCCCGGCTCGTACATTCGCGACGAGAAGATGACGTTGGCTGATCTGGTCGTCATCGCGGGGGGCTTACGCGAAAATGCATCGCTCTCAGGCTGGGAGGTGTCGCAACTCGATACCTCTACGCTCGGCAAGTACAGCAGCATTATTCAACTCGACGTAACTGCCACCTATTGGGATGCATCGGGAGCGCAGGCGTTCCAGCTTCGGGATTTCGACCACGTGTTCGTTCCCATTGATCCCAAGTTTACATTGAATAAGCTTGTCAAGATTACGGGGTATGTGATGAGTCCGGGTGAGTACGCAATTCGTTACGAAGGGGAACGCTTGGAAGCGCTGATACGGCGCGCCGGTGGACTCCGACCGGGTGCATACTTGGCGGGGTCACGTTTTGTCCGTAAACAAAACTCGACCGGTGTTATTCCTGTGGACTTTGAAGAAGCGCTGGCAGATACAACATCGCACGACAATGTCGTGCTGAATGAAGGGGATTCGATCGCCATCGCGTTTCATGATGATGTAGTGTATGTAGGCGGCGAGGTGCTTGCCCCCTCGGCAATTCTCTACAAGAAAGGGGAGAGTGTTGATTATTACATTCGCCAGGCGGGTGGATTGAAACAGGATGCCGACAAAAGCCGCATCGTGGCGTTTCTTCCCAACGGCAAAAAATGGGAAGAGGGGTGGTTCTTCTTCGAGGACCCGGAATTACCACCAGGCAGCACCGTGAACGTGCCGACATTCGTCGAGAAGGAAGACAAAACCTTGCCGCTGGTTCGCGATATCGCTACGATTCTTGCGAGCCTCGCGGCGATCACGGTTGCGATGGTACAGATTTCAAAATAACAACATGCTTGATCCTTCGACCTTACTGGAAATCCAAACGTTCCTCCGATGACTGAACGGCAAACCAAAGGCGGACTCTCTCTTCAAGGTATAGCGGTCCCAATCTGGAGAGAACGAAAGCGGATAGTGATGATATCGGTGTTGGTGTCGTTCTTAACGCTTGCGGTCAATTTTTTTTTGTTGCAACCTTACTATAAAGCGACCGCAACGCTTTTGCCCGAGACGCAGAAGGACAAACTTTCGGCACTGGGTCAGTTTGCAGATATCGCAAGCCTTGCAGGCGTAACCATTCCCGGCAGTGAAATCGCACGCCTCTATCCTACCATTATCACGAGCGAAACGATTCTTCGCAATGTGCTCGTGAAAAAATACAAGCCCAACGCGCTCGCCGACTCCGTCAATCTCATCCAATACTTTGAATACACAGATTATCCGTACGAAGAGGGAATGGCGCGAAGTTTAGTGAAACTGCGATCGTTGCTTATCGCACTACACGAGAACAAGACAAGCACGGTTGGGCTTTCATTAGAGATGCCGGAGCCGCAACTCGCAGCAACTGTCCTGAATGCCATCATAGAGGAATTGGATTCTTTCATGCGCAACAAGCGTGCAACCAGCGCCTCGGAGCAGGTGAAGTGGATTGACTTGCGTCTCAGAGAAGTTGGACAGGAACTCCGCCGTGCCGAGGATCGGCTGAAAGATTTTCGCGAACGCAACCGCCGTGTTGCCGACTCGCCCGAATTGCTCATGCAACAAGATCGCTTGCTGCGCGACGTTCAGGTGCAATCAACCGTCTTTGTGGAGCTGATGAAGCAACACGAGCTTGCGAAACTCGAGGAAATCAAAAATATCACCATTGTGAATGTTCTCGACCCTGCCCGAGTGCCTGTTAAGAAGGAAAGACCGAAACGCTTGGTCAATACGGTCTTGGCATTTTTGGGAACAATGATTGTGAGTGCGGGATATTTCGTCGTGCGCTCTCTTCTGCATGATCCAATGAAATCATTGCTGGCGAGCATCGACACTGCTGCCAAGCAAACTCGATGACACGCAGCGGCTCATGCGGAGTTCTGACAGTATGAAGGGGCAAGGCAGTGTTTTGGTTTCGGCAATCGGGTTTAGCTTCCTCACAAAGAGCGTAAATCTCGTACTGAGTTTCATAACGATTCCCATTGCCATCAACCACCTGGGTGCTGAACGCTACGGCCTTTGGATGCTTGCATTGGCGAGCTTTGGCATTATGAGCAACCTGGATCTGGGACTCGCGCCAGCCATCAAGAACAAAATGGCTGAAGCATTTGCAAAAAACGACAACGACGGCTTTCGACAGCTGAAAGAATGTGCACTCTTTCTGGCGCTCTCGTATTGCGGCATTGCTTTGGTTGCGGCAGGAGTTGGCATGTTTGTGGACTGGCAACGCGTCTTCAACAGTTCCTCCGCAATTGCACGCGGTGAAGTCGAAGCTTTAGCCATCGTTCTGCTTCTCGGTGTTACCTCTTGTTCCTCGCTTGTGTTTGTCGAGGCTGTTTGTGCAGCGCAGCTCCGACTCAAACTCATCAGGTTAGTTCAACTCTGCTCGACGCTACTCGGTTTTTCATTGTTTGCCGTTATGCTGTACACGGGCAAAAGCCTCCCGTGGGTAGCGGCTGGAACACACGTAGCTTGTGTGCTGGGAGGAGTTTTCCTGGTTGCAAAAATCACACATGGCAACCCGTTATTATGGCGCATAACACTCCACGACGTTCGCACAATCGTCAAACAGTTACTCCCACAATCGCTTCCCTTTGCCGGCATCCAATTGACAAATGCCGGGTTTCTCGCACTGCCCAGCCTCATCATTGCCCATACCATGACCCAGACAGATGTTGCTACCTTCGCAGTAGGGTACAAGTTCGTAACGGTTCCACTCTTCATGGTTACCGAGATTGGCATTGTATTTTGGCCCATCTCTACCGTTGCATGGACACGCGGAGAATCCACGTGGCTGCTTCAACAGCTCCGCCGATTGACCTTCGTTACGGTGTTGCTCATGATAGTCTTCTTGCTTGTTTCGTTCTTTTTCGGAGAGCGCATAATAAGCGCATGGACTGGGGGAGGAGTACACGTGCGCACAGAGCTGCTTCTCGCTCTCACGCTATGGCTCACGGTGCAAAGCGTCGTTATCATACTCCAATCCTTCCTGCGAAGTGTCAGTGACTTTACCTTTGAACTCCTTGTGAACCTTATAGCACTCGTTATTTTTTGCATCGCTGCACTGCTCTTGGTGCAGGAGTTTGGGCTTACGGGTGTTGGCATAGCACTGCTTGTCTCTGCCTTGGTTGCAAGTTTGGTTCCCATGGGGTTTCGGGTGCGGAGTAAACTTGCGCACATGAGGGACGCAACCCTAAACGAGAACGTGAACGCTGCGCGCGAGGCTCCAACGCTCTGAGTAATTATGAAGCTCGAGTCGATAGATAGTTATCAAAGAACTTACTTCTTCTGCTTTGTCGTTGCCACTGTCATATGTTTCTCTCCGCTGAAGGGGCTTGCGTACGTTGCACCCTATGTTTGCCTCCTAGTGATGATAACCATGAGCGGAGCAGTCGAGCAAATGGTGACGAGAAGCGTGATTGGAGGAGCGATCGCGCTCGGTTGTTTTATTCTCTACTATGCATTGTATGCAGATTTCGTTCCCGGGCGCTTTTTTCTGAGTCTGATTACCTACTCTGCTGTCATTCCGCTTCTGTTCTTTGAGCCTCGACGTTTGAACAACCCAGAACTTTTGGATCGGATGCTGGCATTTACGAAAATTGTTTTGATAGTCGAAGGAAGCGTGGGAATCATCCAGGCGCTCTATGGAATGACACAAACGGGTGGCTTCGATGCGGACAATGGCGACTACGTCGAAGGCACAATTGATTTAGCGTTGGAGTCGAGTCGGAGTTTCAGCAACCCCATGTACGCTGTCAACATGACCCTGCTCGGCATCGGGTTCTTTCTTCACGGAGCTAAGGCAAGTAAGTCGCTTGCCGTGTTTCTTGTCGTCTTAGCTTCGATCGTTCTCGCGTCTGTCGTACATGTTCTCATCTTCCTTGTGCTTGCTCTTGCGGCAACCGTACTCGTGAAACGGATAGTTGCAGGCGCTGCGCGTCGCGAGATGACCAAACAGCCACGGCGCGGCATCAAACGACTTACCATGCTTGCAGTTGTTTATGCATTTGCAACGCTCATTGCAGGCAACCTCTCCAAGATAGGTGAGATTATCGAATTGCAATTCGGTCTGACTCTGCCGAAGGCAGTTATTACAGCCGATGCAGTTTTGACGATGCCGCGAGAACGCCCACTGATGCTCCTCCTCGGTCTTGGTCCGGGCCAGTTTTGCAGTCGAGCCGGCGTCATTGCAACGGGTGAGTACATCAAAGGCGCCGCAGTCTTTGAAACAGAGGACCCCTATATGTTTGCGAAATACCTCCGACCTCTTCTTGATCTTGTTCTCTTGGATGAGCGCACTGCCGGCGGGTCAAGCGTATGGCCTTGGTATTCGTGGCTTACGGTCTACACGGAACTTGGGGTGATCAGCTGCCTGCTCATTCTGTTTGCCTTTGGTGCGGTGATTGTATCGGTTGCAGGAAGCTTACGTCAGCCGCTTCCATTACCTCAATATGCTCTTCCTGTTATGGCGGGGACTTTGCTCATCGCATTTCTCGGAGTTCAGGAAAACTACTGGGAGATTCCTCAAGCTATACTGCCCGGAATTCTGTTGCTTCAGGTTATGTATGCGCGAGCAAGGTACGGCACGCAGTCCGTTCCTTAGAACTCTTGCGCGCGGCGCAGTTGCCTAAATGGATTTTTTTCTACAAATAGAAAAGTTCGATGCTCAAAGTATTTCTCATTCAGAACATTATTGCACCGTATCGAGTTGGGCTTCTTCAAGCGTTGGCTCGCTTACCCGGAATCGAGTTGCTTGTTGTGCAATTGACCCGATCGGAACCGCATCGTCGAGAGTGGGAAAACATCCGAGGAGAATTCAAACGAAAAGTACTCAAGGGTTTTCGTTACTCACGGAGCTATGATGAACACACGATAGTAAATCCCGGCTTGGCGACGTTGTTGTTGTTTGCAAAGCCTCAGATCGTTATCATCAGCGGATTCTCTCCGGCAAGCCTGATTGCGGTTTTGCTGAAGAAATTCGCAAAGTACAAGGTCATCCTGTGGTTCGAGGGAACTCAAATCACCGACGGGAATATTCTCGGAGTCCGATTACGGTTACGGAAATACATTGCAAAGGGTCTCGATGCAGCGATCGTACCGGGCACCCTGTCGAAGGAATACTTGCGCAGATTACATGATCAACTTGAGGAGCGAGCGATCTTCACGGCACTCAACAGTATTGATTCTGTTGAAGAACAGACCAGCAACGTTAAACCGAAGGCATGTGGGGAAAATCTGGCCGCAGCGCCCAGCATCATCTGTGTCGCTCGCATGATTGCATCAAAAGGAATTTGGGAATTGCTGCAGGCGTTTGAGGCGACAAAACAACACATACCCTCAGTTCGACTCCTACTGGCAGGAACAGGGCCCTTGGATGAAGCGATACGCACCTATTGCAAAGAACGCTCACTGCGCGACGTGGAACTCCTAGGATTCGTGTCTCCAGCCCAACTTGAACAGTACTATCAAGAGGCAACTGTGTTTGTTCTGCTCAGTCACATTGATCGTAATCCTCTTGTGGTAATAGAAGCTCTACGAGCTGGATTGCCAATCATCGCGTCGTATAAGATTGGCAACGTGCCCGAGTGTGTGCTTCACGGTGTCAATGGGTTTGTCGTCAATCCCGATCAGCCGACGGAAGTCGCGGCGCACCTCACTCGATTACTCTCGGACACGGGAATGCAGCGCCAATTTGCCGCGCAATCGAAAAGGTTGTCTGTACAATTCTCTCATAGAAATGCCGCTGAGATTTTTCAGCACGCGATTCAGTACGTCAACACGCTATGAAGAGGGTGAGCAAAAAGACTTTAGTGCTGGTCGGTGCAATCCCACCCCCGCATCATGGCCAGACGCTCTTTACGGAAGCGTTGCTCGGTTCGACGATCCATGAGGCATTTACAGTCTATCATCTCGACACGTCGGACAAACGTAGCCTTGACAATATTGGCGCTTTTGATATTGGAAACCTTCTTCTGGGTTTGCGCGCGACCGTTGGGCTGATTCAATATTGTTTGAGGCGTCCGGATATTGTTTATGTTCCGCTCTCTCAAAACGTTTGGGGCTTTCTTCGGGATGGACTGTTGATTCTTACTGCCAGCGCTTTGTCCAATGCAGCGATTGTTATTCACTTCCATGGTGGAGAATCCTTTAACCAATTTCGACGTTCGACGAACCTCCTCATGAAGTGGTTCATTGCATTTGTCCTAAGGCGAACCGATCTTGCAATAGTACTCGGCAAGAGACTGCGGCACATCTTTGCAGCAGATGCTCGACGCGTCGAAGTTGTGCCGAATGGCATTGATAGTTTTCTGTCCATACAACATATGCGTGATGATCAACGAGATGGGGCGACCGTTTGCTACCTTGGGGGCCTGTTCCGAGCGAAAGGAGTTGTGGACCTAGTTCGTGCAGCAGCTATCGTTTTTAAGACTCATCCGCATGTCCGATTGAAGTTCGCCGGCGAATGGTGGGGCCAGGAACCCGACACGAAGCACGAGGCGCTCGAAATTGTCGCTACCAGTGGCATCGCTCGCAACGTCGAGTTCATAGGAAAAGTAACAGGTGCTACGAAAGAACAGTTCTTGCTGGACGCTGATATACTTGTGCTTCCTTCATGGAGCGAGGGGTTTCCTTTGGTCATCTTAGAGGCTATGTCGGCCGGCGTGCCGGTCATTGCGACGGATGTTGGAGCAATTCCGGAGGTGGTTGTTGATAACGTAACAGGAATTCTCGTGGAAAAGCAAAACCCTCAACAACTTGCTTCCGCAATCCTACGTCTGGTTGAGAACCCCGACTTACGACGACGCATGGGAGAAGAAGGAAGAAAACGATACCGAGAATTCTATACATTTCAACATTGCGCAAACCGATTGATCGAGGTGCTGCATTCGGCTGTTGCGCACGACAATGCTGATCAAGCTCCAACCTTCAAAGAGAGCCTGAGGGTTGAATCCACGGAAAGGGAAGTAGCCTGAATGTGCGGCATCGCCGGCATATTGCATAGCGGAAGCGAACCAGCTCTTCGCGAGATGACGGACACGATGGCTCATCGCGGTCCTGATGATGCGGACGTGAAATGGTTTGCAGCGACCGGCTCAGGATTGGGTCATCGCCGCCTATCCATTATTGATCTCTCGCCGTTAGGTCGTCAGCCGATGAGCACGGAGGATGGGCGCTTGTGGATTGTTCACAATGGCGAGTTGTACAACTACAAAGAGATTCGGAAGGAGTTGCAATCGCTCGGCTGCCGTTTCAAATCGCAAAGCGACACGGAAGTCATCCTGAAGGCGTACGCGATGTGGGGGGTGGATTGCCTCAGGAAATTCAACGGGATGTTCGCCTTCGCAGTGTACGATACCGAGCGGGACGTTCTCTTTGCGGCACGCGATCAGATTGGCATCAAGCCATTTTATTACGCCAACATGAACGGCGTGTTCGTCTTCGCTTCCGAGATCAAAGCGATTCTGAAATCGGGCATCGTGAAAGCCGAGCCAGACCTCGATGCTCTCCATACGCCGACACGGTTTCAGATATCTCCTCTAACCGGCTTCAAGAATATTTTCAAATTGCCACCTGCGCATTATCTCCTCCTTGAACAGAAGAACCTTTCCATCGTTCGCTATTGGGATATTGCCCCGACGGAATCGACTCATGATTCTGATGATGATGTCGTGCGTCGGGCGGATGCACTGCTCAATGATGCGGTGCGCGATCAGATGGTTGCCGATGTTCCCGTTGGATTGTTTCTCAGCGGCGGGCTGGACTCCTCGCTCGTCGCCGCCCTGATGCGAAAAAACACAACCAACGACATTCACGCATTCACTATAAAATTCTCCGACGACGACCAACGGTTTGAGAAAGCGACCGACGATAGCTCCTACGCACGGCTCGTTGCTGACAAGTTCGATTTGCGGTATCACGAATTCGAGATCAAGCCCGACATCTGTGAACTTCTGCCGAAACTCGTTTGGCACATGGATGAGCCTCTCGCCGATCCTGCAGCGATCGCCACGTATCTGATTGCCAAAGCTGCGCGTGAACACAACATCATCGTCTTGCTCAATGGTATGGGGGGAGATGAGATTTTCGGCGGCTATCGAAAACATCTTGCATGTCTTAAGGCGGATGTGTATCAGGAAATCGTGCCGCGCGTGCTTCGCACAAGCATCGAGAAAATCGTCGAGGCACTGCCTGTCGCATCTGCGACTCGCGGATTACGAATGCTGCGCTGGTCGAAACGGTTTTTCTCGTATGCGTCCTTGCCGCAAGCGGAGCGATTCTTTTCCTCGGACTTGTCCCTTTCGCCGGATGTCTATCGTCAGTATTTTCGGAATGGCTCGCAGTACGATCAGACCCACTTCTATCAAGCCCAAATTGAACGACTCACGAAGAACGATATTTCCTACCTCACGAGAATGTGTCTGAACGATACGAAGGTGTTTTTGCCGGAGCACAATCTTACATACTCCGACAAAGCTGCTATGGCTGCAAGCGTTGAAGGGCGCCCGCCCCTGACGGACATTCGAATCGTTGAATTCATGTTTTCGCTTCCACCGCGTCAGAGAATTCGCGGCAGTATTCAGAAGTATCTTTTGAAGCAAGCGGCGAAAGCATACCTCCCATCTGCAGTGATCAATCGTCCGAAGGCGCCCTTCGGCGCGCCGTTGCGTTCGTGGATAAGAGGTGCGCTCGCGCCAATGGTGAATGACTTGCTGTCCGAACATGCGCTTCGTGCACGCGGGCTGTACAACCCTCCCTTTGTGCGTCGGTTGATCGAGAACGATCGGAATGGAAACGAAGATAACGCTCACGTCATTTGGACGTTGCTGACGAATGAGCTATGGTTTCAAACGTTTCTGCGGAATTGAATGATGGCTGAGTTCAGTCCCACCGACATTGCAGAGTTTTGGGAGAAGCATCCTTGCGGGGAGGACTATGTCGGCGCGTCCGAATGGAAAGAATTCTTTCAGCGGTATGATGATTACAAGTATCGTACGGAACCGCATATTCTCGAGGAGCTCAAGCGGATTGATTTCCGCGGCAAGCGTGTTCTCGAAGTCGGATTAGGGCACGGGGCAGAGGCGCAAAGAATTATCGAGGCAGGCGCGATCTATAATGGGATTGATCTTACCAACGAAAGCGTCCAACGAGTGAAGATGCGATGCGGGTTGTTCGGGCTGCCTTACGAGAGCATTCAAGTAATGAACGCAGAGCAGATGACGTTTCCCGATGCGTCATTCGATATTGTCTTCTCGCATGGGGTCATTCACCACTCGCCGCGCATTCACACAATCGTCAATGAAATCCATCGTGTGCTGCGCGAAGGAGGAACGGCAGTCGTCATGGTCTATCATAAAAACTCGTTAAACTACCATTTCTCGATCAAAGTGATTCGCCGCTTGGGCATTTTTCTTCTCACACTACCAGGGGTCTCGCTGTTTGTAGCCCAGGTGATGGGAGAACCGCGCGAGCGATTGGAGATACATCTCAAGAATCTCAAATCAACGGGATTAGAATATCTCCGCATGAGGACGTTCATACACAAGGCAACTGATGGACCTGAGAATGTGTTCTCGTCGGTTTTCAGTCGAGCCGAGGGAAAAGAACTCTTCTCCGCATTTCGCGAGGTGAAGACCTCGTGTCATCTCTTGAACGAACGCCATTTTCCCGTCGTGCGGAGCCTGCTCTCGGGCAGAACGAAACGCCGCCTCGCGGAGCGCTTCGGCTGGCATTTATGGATCACAGGAACGAAATAATGCTGCAAGTATTGCAATATCAAAAAACCGGTGAAATGAGCATCGAGGAGCTGCCGTTGCCGCCGCTGCGCGAAGGTGGCGTGCTTGTTCGCAACGTCTGCTCTGTTATCAGTGCGGGAACGGAGAGAACGTCGGTTGAAACCGCTCAAGCGTCGCTGCTCGGCAAAGCAAAAGCGCGCCCCGATCTCGTCAAGCAAGTGGTTGACAATGTCAAGCGCGAAGGATTGCTGGCGACGTATGAGAAAGTTCAAAACCGCCTCGACAATTACAAAGAACTTGGGTACAGCTCTGCGGGCGTTGTGATTGAATCGGCTGTTGATGCGTTTCGTCCGGGTGACCGTGTTGCGTGTGCTGGGACTGCCCACCATGCCGAGGTCATTTCGGTGATGAAACATCTCGTCGCGAAGATTCCGGACGAGGTTTCATTTGAAGAAGCAGCGTTTACAACAATTGGCGCAATCGCATTACAAGGTGTCCGCCAGGCGGAAGTGCATCTCGGCGAGAACGTAGCGGTGATCGGTCTTGGTTTGATTGGACTGATTACTGTCCAATTGCTGAAAGCGAACGGCTGTCGAGTGATCGGCATTGATGTAGATGAGAAACGCTTCGAGCTTGCTTTGAAGTTCGGTTGTGCGTTGTGTGTTCGCAGCGAGGCGAGTGCAGTTGACAAAGTCGTATCATTCACTCGCGGCTACGGAACGGATGCCGCGATTATCACCGCTGGGACTCAATCGAATGAGCCGATAGAGCTTGCGTTGAATGTCGCGCGGAAAAGGTCGAAGGTTGTCATCGTAGGTGCAGTGGGCATGCACATCCCGCGCTCTCCTTTCTACGAAAAGGAAATTGATATCCGCATTTCTTGCTCTTACGGTCCAGGCAGATACGACAGTGAGTACGAGAATGATGGGCAGGACTATCCGATCGGCTACGTACGCTGGACGGAGAATCGAAACATGGAGGCAATCGTAGATTTAGTCGCTCGCAAGCAACTTCAGTTTGCCCCGCTCGTTACTCACCGATTTCCGATTCAGCAAGCGTTGCAGGCATACGAGGTCATTACCGGTAAGCGGAAGGAAGACTTCCTTGGCATCCTGTTGCAATATTCGGAAACACCTAAGGGTAGCCCGGCGATGCATATGCTGCAAGCTGATCGCAGCGACCTCGGCGGCTCTAAAGAAAAATTGACGATTGGATTCATCGGCGCGGGGAATTTTGCCCAATCATATTTGCTTCCACATTTGCTGGCAGGCAAACACATTTTGCAGACCGTTGTCACTCAAAACCCATCGCACGCGATGAGCGTGCAGTCGAAGTTTTCATTCAAGAACGCATCCTCGAATGCAAATGACATCTTGAACGACCCTTTGATTGATTCTGTTTTTATCGCGACACGTCATGATTCGCACGCAGGGTATGTGGTGCGTGCACTGAAGGCTGGCAAGAATGTGTTTGTGGAAAAGCCTCTGGCAGTGACGGAGGAGCAACTCGCCGCAGTTGGAGAAGCGGCACAGGCGGCTCCGCATTGTGCACTCGCTGTCGGGTTCAATCGAAGGTTCTCGAAGCCATTTATTGATATCAAGAGTTTCTTTCGTGGTCGAATCGAACCGATGATGATCTCCTATCGCGTCAACGCGGGGGCGCTCCTGCATACCCATTGGGTCTATCATGAATCGCAAGGGGGAAGAATCATCGGCGAAGCGTGTCACTTCATTGACGTGATGATGTTCCTCACGAATGCGCAGCCGGTTCGCGTCTACGCAGAGTTGCTTGGCGCACCCCAACAAGCCCCGTCGGATAATGTGCTGGCGTCAATAACCTTTTCGGATGGTTCAGTTGGCAGCTTGCTCTATCTCTCCAACGGCAGTTCAGCAGTGCCAAAGGAGCATTGTGAAATCACGTGTGAAAAGAAAACTGCAATCATGGAGAATTTTGATAGTGTCATAACATATCACGATCGGAAGAGAACCAAAACTCGTTACAACGGGAAGAAGGGTCATCAAGAAGAAGTGGCTCATTTCGTTGGGGTCTGTCAGGGAAAAGAAGAACCTGTTCCATTTGAATCGCTCAGGCTCGCTACGCTGACGACCTTCAAGATTATGGAATCGCTGCGTCGAAGGGTGGCGGTGGATATCTAACATGACCCGCGATCTGCGCGATGTCCTTACGCGCCTTGAAGAATATATCTGGAACGAGCGTTTTCGTGGCTATGACCCGTACGATCTGCTGACCTCGCCCATCTTTCGAAGTCCAATACTGAAGGCGAACAAGACGATACGCTTCTATTCCCAGCAGATATTCCGGAGAATTCCGTTCAACCTCCGTGGCGTGATGCAGATTCGGAAGGGATACAACCCCGTGACACTTGGCGTAGTGCAACTTGCGTATCTGTTGATGAGTGAGAGCTTTCCCAAACGACGCGCAGTGTTCCTTGAACGGAGTCGGCTCTGTATTGATGAATTGATTAGATTACAATCCAAGAATTACAGCGGTGCGTGCTGGGGGTATGATTTCGACTGGGAGGGGCGCTACGCGAGGATTCCTGCATTTACACCGACGGTGGTTGCGACCGGTTTCATCACGAATTGCCTCTTCGAACGATATCGCATGTTGAAGGACGAAATCTCACGTTCCCTTTTAGAAAGCTCAGCCCGTTTCGTCTTGTATGATTTGCAGCGCACAACGACGGCTGCAGGGATTTGTTTTTCTTATTCACCGAACGACCGTCAGCAAGTGTTGAACGCATCACTGAAGGGT
This sequence comes from uncultured Chitinophagales bacterium, assembly GCA_964444145.1. Lineage (GTDB taxonomy): Bacteria > Bacteroidota > Ignavibacteria > UBA10030 > UBA6906 > CAADGV01. The sequence continues at coordinate 8,493 of CAYUFU010000063.1, read as the reverse complement.
GCACGACTGCTTTCGCAAGTATATGCTCTCACGGGCGTTTCCGAATATCGCGAGACAGCGCAGGCTGCTGTTCAGTTTGCGGCTTCATGCCAGCGACCTGATGGTTCTTTTCCGTACTCAATTGGCGATGCGCGGCACTGGTCGGATAATTACCACACGGCATATGTGTTGGATTGTATGAAATCGTACGGTGAATTGACAAACGACCTTCAGTTTGAGCAGCACCTTGCTCGAGGCATAGAGTATTACAAACAACACTTCTTCACATCCGAGAGTATCCCAAAATACTACGACACTCGAGTGTATCCGATTGATGCGACATGCGCTGCCCAATCAATCATCACACTGACGTTGTTTGGCGAACGTGAGTTTGCCCAACGCGTGACTCAGTGGACAATCAACAATCTCTTCGATGAGGAAGGTTTCGTTCACTACCAGCGGCTTCGTTGGTACACTCACAGAACCTCGTACATGCGTTGGTCGAATGCCTGGATGCTCTTAGCGCTTGCATACTATCTTGCCAAAGGAACCACCAATGACAAGGTATAGATTCATCAATTCGTATGTTGATGCCATCTCGTTGGATGATGTCGAGCGGGAGTTGCTTGCGGCTGTGGCGAGGCGAGAGAAGAAGCATGTTGTGTTCATAAATGCTTTGAAAATCTGTGAGATCGAGAGGAATCCAGCAGTCGCAGAAGCTGTGAACAATGCCGAGTACATTCTTGCCGATGGCGTTCCCATCCTTTGGGCATCGCGTCTGTTTGGTCGCCCGCTCAATGGGCGAGTGAACGGAACCGATTTGTTCGAACGGCTTCTCGAGAGTGCAGCAAGACAAGGCAACAGCGTATTTTTTTTAGGAACCACCCAAGCGAATCTTGAGGTACTGCTCAGCACCGTGCGGAAGCGGTATCCTTCGTTGCGCATTGCCGGATCTCGCAACGGTTACTTTCAAGACACTGATGATGAGGCGGTCATCCGTCAAATCAACGACTCGGGCGCAGATATCCTATTTGTGGGAATAAGTTCACCCAAGAAAGAACTATGGGTATACAAGTACAAGCATCGCCTGCAAGCAACGGTGATACAAGGTGTCGGTGGAAGTTTCGATGTGGTTGCCGGCATTATTCCGCGTGCACCTCGTTGGATGCAGCGCAGTGGACTCGAGTGGCTCGATCGCGTCTTCCGTGAACCGAGGCGAATGTTCATGCGCTACCTAACGAACAACACACGGTTTATCTTCTTGTTCGCTCGAGCATTTGTTCGCGAGGTCGTGTTCAAACGGGACTTGGCATAAAGAGCATGCTGACACCAAGGTCTTCGTCAAACCATAATCAGAACAAAGATTATGAATCCTAACTCAAAAATCTACGTTGCAGGCCACCGCGGCCTCGTCGGCTCCGCAATTGTCAGAAACCTCACGCAACGCGGATTCACCAACATCATCGGAAGGACGCGCGAGGAACTCGACCTTCTCGATCAGGCGAAGGTGAATGCATTCTTCGAGCGCGAGAAGCCTGAGTATGTCCTTCTCGCTGCGGCGAAGGTCGGCGGCATTTACGCGAACAACACCTATCCCGCCGAGTTTATTTATGAAAACCTCGTGCCGCAAGCAAACGTGATCCATGCAAGTTACGTGTCAGGTGTGAAGAAACTTCTTTTCCTTGGCAGTTCTTGCATCTACCCGCGTCTGGCGCCGCAGCCGATGAAGGAGGAGTATCTTCTCGACGGCAAATTGGAACCGACGAACGAACCATACGCGGTCGCAAAGATTGCCGGCATCAAGATGTGCCAAGCATACAATCGTCAGTACGGAACAAAATTTATCTCGGTCATGCCGACGAATCTCTACGGTCCAAATGACAACTTCGACTTGATGAACGCTCACGTATTACCGGCGCTGATTCGAAAATTTGTCGAGGCGAAGCAGGAGAACAAGCCCGTTGTCGAGATTTGGGGCAGTGGCTCTCCACGCCGTGAGTTCCTCCATGTGGATGATTGCGCCGACGCGTGCGTACATTTACTTCAGATGTACGAGGAGTCAGAAATCGTTAATATCGGCTTTGGAGAAGACGTCTCAATCAAAGAGCTTGCGTTGCTCGTCAAAGAGGTGGTCGGTTACGAGGGAGAGTTACGTTTCGATACAACGAAGCCGGATGGAACTCCCCGCAAGTTGTTGGATGTCTCAAGGTTGCGCTCATTAGGTTGGCAGCCGAAGATTTCATTATCATCGGGCCTTGCGATGACCGTGCGATGGTATATGGAGCATTACGTGGAACGGTTGCAAGAGCCGACCGGGAACTAAGGCCGGTGACAGTAGTTAATTGGGTAGAGACATGATTGAATGTTACCGATGTTTTCACTACTTTACAGCCGTCCCTGCAGTGGGGAGAACGTATGTTGACTGACGGGGGCATTCCTAATTAGCATCCAGTGGTAGAACTTTGACTTCGTTGCTACGCCGTAATTGGCGGACATGTGCGGCGGGGATAGCCATGTGCCTCGATACGGCGATACTCCTTCTTGCATTCATCTTTGCTGCGCGGGTTGCGTATCCTGGTGTCCCGCTTGCGAGTGTATTTTCCTCGCATTTGAATCTCTTTCTCTTTTCGTTTGGCGTTCTCATTGTTTCATTCACGGCGTTAGGATTGTATCGTACGGTCTCGTACACGCCGATGAAACACCACTATCTCTCTGCAACAAAAGCCTTTGTCTACTGTGGCGCCATCGTTCTCTCGGCGCTTTTTCTCTCCGGCAATATCTTCTATCCTCGGAAATTTCTCATCCTTTTCTTTTTCGCACTTCCTATCGTTTATGTTGGTGTTTGGTTTACAGCGCGGAAAGTATTCCGCCTTTTCCAGCACCGAGGATATGGAAAGTGGAATACACTTGTCATCGGTCCGGGCAAGAACCTCGAAACACTGCTCCATCGGTTCGAGGCGTTTCCCGATCTCGGATATGAGCCGGTCAAAATCATGAAGACGCCGGTGTACAGCAGCGCCGATAGAAAACTGCACGTCAACAGCGCTGAGATTGAACAAGCGATTATTGACAAACGTGTCGAGTTTATGGTGTTGTCCTCCCCCGATTTGAATGGCTCGTACGATGTGCTCGAAAATCTGTGTCGTAAGCATTACGTTCGTATGCGCGTCGTTTCGCCGGAGACAGACTCGCTGTTTAAGCAAACCCGCATTCACGATATTGCGGGTTTACCATTGTTCTCTCCGGTCCGAACACGTATTGACTCAGCTAAATGTGCTGCCAAACGCACCTTCGATATCATCGTTTCCAGCGTGTTGCTCATTCTGCTCTCGCCGATTTTTCTTCTCGTGGCGATTGCTACGAAACTTGAGTCCAACGGGCCCGTTTTTTTCAAGCAGCAACGTTCGTTGAGTGACCGTGACAGGCGATTTCTGTTCTATAAATTCCGCAGCATGTATCACGAAGCCGACGAGAAGAAAGAGTCGCTCTTCGTGCACAATGAGTCGAACGGTGCGCTTTTCAAAATGAAGAACGACCCTCGGCTGACGAAGGTAGGAAAATTCATTCGAAGATACAGCATAGACGAACTGCCGCAACTGTTCAACGTGCTGCGCGGTGACATGAGTTTGGTTGGCCCGCGTCCGCTTCCTGTCGGTGATTTTCGCCGCATCCAGGAGAATGAAGATGTTGGCGGATACTTCCGAGGACGAGCTAAAGCAAAACCCGGCATGACAGGTCTATGGCAAGTCTCCGGCCGCAGCCATCTCGGTTTCCAGGAAATGGTCATGCTCGATCTCTACTACATTGAGAATCAATCGCTCCTCTTCGATCTTGAGATTCTTGCTCAGACCGTTCCGGTTGTTCTCTTCGGCAAGGGCGCATATTAAACCCCCTCTCGGCTCGCCGTTCCGTTCTTTTTTGAGACTCACCACTTTTTGATTATTTTGTTGCATCATTTTCAATTCCTCTTGTCAAGGACATGGAGTAGCACGTGAAAGTTAGTGTTATCGGTACCGGCTATGTTGGCTTGGTGGTCGGGACATGTTTCGCGGAAAGCGGTAACGACGTCATTTGCGTTGACATTGATGAGCGAAAGCTTGCGATTCTCCGAAGAGGAGAAAGCCCTATCTACGAGCCGGGCCTCTCGGATTTGCTGAAGAAAAATATTCATGAGCGACGGCTCTCGTTTACGTCCGACCTCAAACTCGCTGTAGAAAAATCTGAAGTCATTTTTCTTGCGCTGCCGACCCCGCAATCGGAAGATGGCTCGGCGGATTTGCAGCATGTGCTGAATGTTGCCGAGCAAATCGGCACATTTATGAACGGATATAAGATCATAGTTAACAAGAGCACCGTTCCCGTTGGTACGGCAGATCAAGTGCAACGCGTGATTGCCCAAAACACACACCATGCATTCGATGTCGTATCGAACCCGGAATTCCTGAAGGAAGGTGCCGCTCTCAATGATTTCATGAAGCCGGATCGCATCGTCATCGGAAGTCGAAGTCCAAGAGCGATTGCCATCATGTCGGACTTATACGCGCCGTTCATCCGCACAGGAAACCCGCTTATCATCATGGATGAGCGAAGCTCGGAAATGACAAAATACGCGGCGAATTCATTCCTCGCGACGAAAGTGTCGTTCATGAACGAAATGGCGAACCTTTGCGAACGTGTGGGCGCCGACATTGACTTGGTACGCAAAGGGATGGGAAGCGACCCTCGTATTGGTCCACAATTTCTTTTTGCGGGGATCGGCTATGGAGGCTCGTGCTTCCCTAAGGATGTGAGGGCGTTGATGAAAACGTCCGAAGTCCATAACTACCATTTCAAAATCCTCAGTGCCGTGGAAGAGGTGAACCTGCTTCAGAAGCAGATCATCGTCGAAAAAATGCGGAAGCATTTCAACGGCAAATTGCACGGAGCAACGATCGCCCTCTGGGGCTTGGCATTCAAGCCGAACACCGACGACATTCGTGAAGCTCCCTCTTTGACGATCATAGACCTGTTACTGAAGGAAGGCGCGACGTTGCAGCTCTACGACCCCGTTGCAATGGAAGAAACGCAGCGCCGCTTGCGCGACACTGCAAAGTTCTTCGAGAACAACTACGAGGCACTGCAAGGGGCAGATGCGTTGGTCATTATCACGGAGTGGAACGAATTCCGTCGTCCTGATTTCGATCGCATGAAGAGTCTCATGAGACAACCGGTGATCTTCGACGGACGGAATATCTACGACCCGGCGCGCACACGGGAAAAAGGCTTCGTGTACTACGGCATAGGACGAGGCTGAATGACCCGCCACGCTGTCGTCACCGGCGGTGCCGGCTTTCTCGGCTCACACCTCTGCGACCGACTTCTTGCCGAAGGGTTCCGCGTCACTGCGGTAGATAACCTCATTACCGGCGACATGCGGAACATCTCACATCTGTTCGGCAACGAGAAGTTCCGCTTCATCAAGCACGACGTAACGGAGTACATTTACATTGACGGCGACGTCCATTACATCTTGCATTTCGCGTCACCTGCCAGCCCGATAGACTATCTCAAGTTGCCGATTCAAACGCTGAAGGTCGGCTCACTCGGCACACACAAAGCATTGGGCTTGGCGAAGGCGAAACATGCACGGTTTCTCCTTGCATCCACTTCAGAAGTCTACGGCGATCCCCTTGTCCATCCGCAACCGGAATCGTATTGGGGTAATGTCAACCCCGTCGGAATGCGGGGCGTGTATGATGAAGCCAAACGCTTTGGCGAAGCGATGACGATGGCGTACCATCGCTATCACGGCGTTGATACGCGTATCGTCCGAATCTTCAATACCTACGGACCGCGAATGCGCATCGAAGATGGTCGTGCAATTCCCGCGTTTATCTCGCAAGCGCTCAGTGGCAAGGATGTGACAGTCTTCGGCAATGGTACACAAACGCGCAGCATTTGCTACGTTGATGATCTCATTGATGGCATTTTCCGGTTGTTGATGTCGAGCGAGGTACAACCGGTGAACATTGGCAATCAAGATGAGATTACAATGCTGCAGCTTGCCAAGGAAGTGATCGAGCTGACTGGAAGCAAGAGTCAGATTGTGTTTCGCGATTTACCAGAAGACGATCCGAAAATCCGTCAACCCGATATTACGCGCGCAAAGACACTCTTAGGCTGGCAAGCAAGCGTGAGTCGTCGTGAAGGATTATTACGGACGATTGAGTATTTCCGCTCCCGTATGACGTGAGGATGGTGATGCCCGTAAGGATGGTGCTTCTCGCAGTAATGCTCTTCACGTCAGCGGTGCGTGCAGAGCCGGATTCAACCCGAAGTGTTGTCTTGCGAAACGACGTCGCCCACGATTCGACTGAAACGAAGAGAATCCACCCGGTACGATTTGCGATCGTAACCGGAGCAGTTGCTGCAACGATTGCAACGATTCACATCTACCAAGCAAATGGGTGGTGGAGAGGAAACAGCTCGAGCTTTCATTTTCAGGAAGACCTCAGCTATGGTAGGAGCGTTGACAAGCTTGGCCACTTTTATGCCGGCACGGTTGCCGCGTTCATTCTGCGCGAATCGTACGGCTGGGCAGGGCTCTCTAAGGAGGCGGCGTTGTATTGGGGCTCAGGGGGAGCTTTCTTGTTTCAAACATACATCGAAGTGACCGATGGATTTCACACGTGGGGATTCGATCGGGTAGACTTCGCAGCAAACTTGGCGGGCGCGGCGTGGCCCATTGCGCAGTACCATTCGTCATTCTTGCGCAATTTCGATTTCAAATTCAGCTACCATCCATCGCAGGTACTCAACGAGAATTGCGGAATTGGATTTCAGGGACAGAAGCACATTATCTTCGACGATTACGAAGGCCAAACCCTCTGGCTCAGCGCCAAGGTAAAGAACCTACTGCCCGAATCATGGAAGTTCTGGCCTACGCCGTTGCAACTCTCGCTCGGCTATCGCGTGCGCGACGTGTGTGCGCCCGCAGGCTCGAACCGAAAGCCGTACAGCGCGTTGCTGCTCGCACTCGATCTGGACATGACGAACGTCATCCCCGACGACACACCCTTTCTCCGACTCTTGGGCAATGCGTTGAACTTCATCAAATTCCCAATGCCGGCAGTACAAATCTCACCCGATGCGATTTGGTACGGGTTCTATTTCTAACAG
>CAYUFU010000063.1:0-1256 GCA_964444145.1 uncultured Chitinophagales bacterium | reverse complement strand
TTCGAACGAGCCGAGCTTCGGCACGGCGCTTGGCGAGGAGTTTTCCGATAGAGAAAAATTTCTCTACGCCATGAGGGATTCAAGCGTGACGATGTTCGTGAACGGTTTGGTCACCCTCGATGCACGAAGAATCTCCGGAGACGCACTGGGCAGCGTGCATTCCGAATACTTCCAGTTCGGCGGCAGAATCCGCGGGACGGTCTGGGACAAGCTTGGATTCTTTTTGCAAGGAACGAACGCACAGTTTTGGGGAAGCCGTGAATTGCTCTTGCGGGATCCGATTCTTCGTCAAGCGCATACACTCCAAACTGGATCGGATGTACAGAATTTCGATTTCAGCGAAGGGTATGTCCGGTATGACGCCGGGATCGTGTCCGCGCAACTGGGACGGGAGCGTCTGTTGTGGGGCGTCGGGTATGATCAAAAAATGATCGCATCGGAAACACCGCGCACCCTCGATTTCGTTCGGGCTGAGGTTCAGTACAAAGCGTTGAAATATACATTCCTGCATGCCGCTCTTCTCGGCAAGGCGTCGTTACTTCGTTTCACTCTGGCCGGCGATTCGAGCGTTCAATACACCGAACCTACACGCGCAGATAAGTTCTTCGCGGCGCATCGGATCGAATTCTCGTTTCCATCGGTTCTTAGTGTCGGTTTTCAAGAGATGGCAATCTACAGCAACCGTTCCATTGATCTTGCATACTTGAATCCGTTTATCGTCTTAGAGTCAGTGCAGCGCTCTCGTGGCGAGCGAGACAATGTCTTCTGGGCATTCGATGTACAAACACACTTTGCTCGCGGGTTGGAGCTTAACGCCACCATCGTCTTCGACGACTTGCACTTTGCCGAGTTCTTCGAGCCTCGCTGGTACAATCGCTACGCATACCAAGGAGGCTTCATGCTGACGGATCCGCTCTTTATTCCAAACGCTACCCTGATGGTTGAGTATACGCGAGTCAAACCTTTTGTCTATGCTCATGACCGGTCGCGGGAAAACTCATACACGAGTGGCGAGTGGTTGTTAGGTCCGCGCATAGGACCCAATGCCGATTCATGGTATGTACGGGCTGATTTTTTTCCGCTGCGGAGTCTGAGTTTCTCGGCGCGTGCAACGTTCGTACGGCGGGGTGAGAACTACTTCGTGACCGATTCGACAGGGCGCCAGCGATTGGTCAATGTCGGCGGCGATGTGTTCCAAGGTCACCGCGATCGTCTTGACCCATTGAATGCGGAGTTCCTTGCAGGACATCTCTTCA
>CAYUFU010000062.1:9486-23196 GCA_964444145.1 uncultured Chitinophagales bacterium | reverse complement strand
AAAAGCTCCCAGCAGAATTTCGGTTGTCGCAGAACTATCCAAACCCATTCAATCCGGCAACGACGATCAATTTCGATTTGCCCGAAGCGTCGCACGTCTCGCTCGTCATCTACGATGTGCTCGGCAGGAAAGTCGCTGAGTTGGAGAATGGAGTGAAAGAGGCGGGGTATCATTCGGCGACGTGGAATGCGACTGATGTGTCAAGCGGAATTTACTTCGCCCGGTTCGCTTTGCGCGAGACACAGGGAGCCGCAAGAATCAATCGAACACTCAAACTCATAGTCACAAAATAAGGTAATCATGTCCGAACAAATTCTCAGCGACCTTCAGCAGTTTGCGCCGGAGCTTGCGCTCACTGGCGGGCTTCTCATCGCCATCATCGCGGATTTGATCTTCCGCCGATCTTCCCTGCCCGTCGCCGCAGTCGCGATGCTCGGCTTCATCGCAGCGTTCGCGCTGATAATTCCGCAGGCGACGATGCACGCGACAATTTTCAACAACATGATTGCGGTGGACTCGTTCGCGTTCTTCTTCAAGCTCATCATTATCCTTTCCGCGATGCTCATCGTGTTGTTCTCGCTCAACTCATCGGAGCTGAATTCATCGGGACGGAGGCTTGGCGAATACTATTCCCTTCTCATCGCGCTCACGCTCGGCATGGTGTTGATGGCTGGTGCGAGCAATCTGTTGATGATGTATCTCGCGCTGGAGCTTTCGTCCATCACGTCGTACATTCTCTCCGGCTACACTCGTGAAGCTCAAGATTCCAGCGAAGCGTCGCTCAAGTACGTCATCTACGGCGCGCTCTCGTCGGGCTTGATGTTGTATGGCATCTCCATTATCTATGGCATGACAGGCTCGCTCGACATTTACGCAATCAACCAAGCGCTGGCGAAAGGGGGAATGAACGACTTGCTGCTGCTCATCGCGGGCATTCTTACGATCGCCGGCTTCGGCTACAAAATCTCCGCCGTCCCGTTCCATTTCTGGACGCCCGACGTGTACGAAGGCGCGCCGATCACGATCACCGCGTTTCTGTCCGTTGCGTCCAAAGCGGGCGGTTTCGCGATGATGATTCGGTTCTTGAAAGTTACATTCATTGATTCCAATGTTGCCGGGCTTCCGCAAGGCGCGTGGGCAAGCCTGAAAGATTTCGATTGGATGAGCGTGATTGCAGCGCTTTCGGTCCTGACCATGACACTCGGGAATTTGGTCGCCATCTGGCAAAATAACATGAAGCGCCTGCTCGCGTATTCGAGTATCGCTCATGCCGGCTATATGCTGATGGGCGTCGTCGTTCTTTCGAACGAGGGCCTTTCGGCAATCCTCATCTATTTCGTGGTCTATCTCTTTATGAATCTCGGCGCGTTCTATGTCATCATGCTCATCGCCGACAAGATCGGTAGCGAGGACATCGAAGACTACAAAGGCTTGGGACCCAAAGCGCCGCTGGTGACCGTTGCGCTGACCATCTTCCTCATCTCGCTGACGGGATTGCCCCCGACAGCGGGGTTCATCGGGAAGTTGTATTTGTTCACCGCACTGTTGGATGGAAAGTGGATTTGGCTTGCCGTCGTCGGAGCGATCAACAGTGTCATCTCATTGTACTACTACGCCCGCGTGCTGCGCAATATGTATTTGCGGAACGATGAGCGGCACGCAACCACGACTATCGAGTTCTCCTACCTCCAGAAGTCAATGGTGCTGCTGTTGCTTATTCCCACGATACTTTTCGGATTGTACTTCACGCCCCTTGTACAACTCGCGCAGGCGTCGGTGAAGATTTTTGGAACGCCTTGAAAACAAGGCCATTGAAGAGAGGCAAAAGGCTCCCACATGGAGCCTTTTGTTTTATAGGGGTTTCCTCTTGCTCCGACGTTCGGTGAGGAGTTGGATGAGCGTCTCCAGATTGACAAAGCGGAGCGGCATTCCGCTGATCGTTCGAGTGAAGGGGCGATCAACGTCGTTCGCGACGACGAAGAACTTCGCTTTGGGGTAGAGCTTCCAAAATGCAATGAGGCTTTCGGGGGCGAGAGATTTCGCTGCCCACGTACACTCGATGACAATGGGTTCTCCTCCGCGCTGCGACAGCACGAAATCCACTTCGTGCTTTTGCTTATCGCGCCAATAGAAGACGCTGCGTGTTTGCAACCGCGCATGAAGCTCGTTGAGCACAAAGTGTTCCCACAGCAATCCCATGTCATCGCTGCGCAGCTGGTCCCAGCCACGATAGTAGCAAACAAATCCAGTGTCGAAACAATACACCTTGGGCGCGGCGATAATCTCCGTCGCGCGGCGCGACGTAAAGGGTCGAACGACATGCGCAACGAATGTTGTCTCGAGAATTTTGAGGTAGTTCGTAATTGAGCTTCTGCTGACTTCACACGGCGTGGAAAATTTTGTCGCTTCGAATATTCCGCCGCTTTGTATCATCAATAGCTCGATAAACTTCTGAAATGATGCGCGACGTTCCAGCCGAAAAAGCTCTTGTATGTCCTTCGACCAATACGCGTCCATCCATTCTTGATAGTCTCGTTCGGGAAGCTCATCTTCAAGAAAGAGGGGCGGCATCCCGCCGTGAAGGAAACGGTGCTTCAATGCGGGACGCTCAAAGTCCTGAAGGTCTGCGCTCATCATTGGCGTCAGCAGCAATTCGGTTTTGCGTCCTGCAAGAGTGTCTTTGAATTTTGACGACGCGCCTAATGTCGAGGAGCCAGTGGCGATGACTTGTGTTTTTGGAAAATAATCCGCGGCGAGTTTTAAAAGCTCCGAGGGGTTTTCCAAGCGATGCACCTCATCGAGGACGATGCGCCGTCCGCGCATCTCTTTCAAAAACGATTGTGGATCTTCAACCAGCGTTCGCACGCGCGGAAGTTCGCAATCGAAGTATTCGATCTCGGGAATGCTTTGACACAGAACCGTTTTGCCGACGCGCCGAATTCCTGAAAGCCAGATGACACTGCGCCGCTGCCATGCTTCCTCGATGCGTTCCAGCCAAAAATGTCGTTTTACCATACGCTGATAAGATAGCGTTTAGTATTACTAAACGCAAGTCGGATTAACATTTGGTAAATCGGGTTTTGGGCAGAAAAAGTGGATAATTGTTCGGTTTGCAGAAGATATTACTCTTGATGCTAAGACAGTCAAGGCTAAAGTTGAAGGGAAGATGAAGCTTGCTCCCCTCCATAAATGGTGGGGTTATTTAGAGAAAGGTTTTGTACCTGATAACATTCTCTGGCAAATCAATCGCACACCCTCTAACACCAAATCTGGCTCAACCGCCTCGAAGATAGTTGTCTGAGCTGCCATCATTGTTGCAAGCCCGCCCGTCGCGATGACTCTTGCGTCTGTGCGCAATTCATTTTTGATGCGCTTCACCATTCCCTCAACTGCGCCAATCGCCGAAAACACTGTCCCCGCCTGCATCGCGGAAACCGTATCTCTCGCGATTGGCGATAATGGAGCCTGAAGCTGAAAATCAGGAAGCTTCGCCGTTCGTCGGAACAAAGCCTCGGCGGTTGATCTCACTCCCAACGAAATTGCGCCGCCGAGGAAGTCTCCGTTTGCACTCACCACGCCGTATGTCGTCGCAGTGCCGAAATCAATGACGATGAGCGGACCGTGATACTTTGCATATGCCGCGATAGCACTACAGATTCTGTCGCTGCCCAACGTCGTAGGGTCGTCGTAGTGAATAGTGATTCCCAAATCAAGCGAGCCGCTGATGATGAGCGGTTCAATACCCAACTTTTCTCTCGAAAGTGTTGTAAAAACGTGTGTGAGGAATGGAACGACGGAGGAAATGCCGACGCCGTCGAGTGCATCTCCCTCCGTCTGATTGATAAGTGGTTGGACGATATCCCACGTTTCGTCTCGCGACCGTTGGACGGTACTGGATACTGTTGTCTCGGCGAGTTTCTTTTCTTTGTCGAACAGTGCGGCAACGATCGTGGAGTTGCCGATATCCAGCGCAAGCAGCATTTAGAAGCGTGAGACAGAAAGCGGTGCCGCCGACGGTGCTGCGTTCACGGGAAGCAGTTGTTCGGGTGTGTCACCCAGAATAGTGACATCGCCTGCGAAGTAGGTTCTCTCAATGCCGTTCGTTTGGAGGATGAGTCCACCGTCCTTACTTAAGCCTTTGACAACCCCTGAGATGACATTGCCGGCTTGCGAAATGAGAATGGGACGATTCAACATCGGCGCCCGTTGAGTCCAAAACGGAATAACGGATTGAAAATTGGTCGTGGCGGAATGTGTGTAATGTGTCTCAAGCGATGTGACGATTTCCTTGAAGAGCTGAATACGGTCAATCTGCCGATTCAACTCCAGCCGCAGTGATGTTGCCTTGCGCATCAAGTCGTTCGGAAATTGCGTTTGGTTGACATTCACTCCTAACCCGATAACGACATACTCGACAAGATTGTTTTGGACTGAGCCTTCGATGAGAATGCCTGCGACTTTCTTCTTGTTGATGAGCAGATCATTAGGCCATTTGCATTCCACTTTCAGACCCGATGCCTTCTCGATTGCTTGCGCAGTCGCAACGGCGACATACAGCGGCAACAGGTTCAGCGCCTCGGGCGGGACTTTCGGGCGCAAGAGGAGCGAGAATGTAAGGTTCTCCTCCGGATTTGCAACCCACGCGCGGCCGAGCCTGCCCTTGCCCTGGTATTGTTCCTCGGCAATGAAAATCGTTCCTTCGGCTGCCCCAACATTTGCCATCGTTTTGGCGCAATTGTTTGTCGAGTCAATGCGGTTGAACGTGTAAATCTTATTTCCGAAATGACGTGTCTTCAGACCCCTGCGAAGTTCTTTTTCGGTGAACATCTTAGCTCCTGGTTGGTGGAAAGAAAATGTAAAACCGGTTCTCTGAGAATCTCGTGAGAGTTAAGTATTGGAAACCGAGCACGCGGACGGTGCTGTCATCAAATGAGGCGATTTTTGAAATCGAAGCGTGTGTCATGATACCACAAAGAAACTGCAATGTCAAGTGGAACAATTTGTCATTCGCAAAGGAATACATGCCATGATGGGACAGTTTTTATGCCAGCATGGCAAACAGAGCTGGGAAGGTAAGAACATGCCTCTGCCTCAGAACATCCATAACTCCACAAAATACACCACATTACGTAACTTTCAACAGAGTATTCCATTTGGCACGGCGATAGATAGTCATAAGCAGATTAGTGTAACCAATCCAATCCTTCACAACCACTAGGAGCTCAGAATATGGCAGGAAAAATTATCGGCATTGATCTCGGCACGACTAACTCAGTTGTTGCCGTGATGGAAGGCAATGATCCAGTTGTTATTGCCAACGCGGAAGGCGGGCGCACCACGCCATCAGTTGTTGGTTTTGCAAAGAATGGTGAGCGGTTGGTTGGACAAGCAGCGAAACGCCAAGCGGTCACCAACTCCCAGAACACCGTTTTCTCAATCAAACGTTTCATGGGCCGCTTCCACAATGAAGTGACCGAAGAAATGAAACTCGTTCCCTACAAGGTGGTGCGAGGAGACAACAATACGGCACGCGTCGAAGTCGGTGACCGCGTCTACTCTCCGCCGGAAATCAGCGCGATGATTCTCACGAAGATGAAACAGACTGCGGAAGATTATCTCGGAACCAAAGTTACCGAAGCTGTCATCACCGTGCCCGCGTACTTCAACGATGCGCAGCGGCAGGCAACGAAAGAGGCGGGTGAGATTGCAGGCTTGAATGTTCGTCGGATCATCAACGAACCGACCGCTGCGGCTCTCGCCTATGGGCTCGACAAGAAACACAAGGACTCCAAAGTCGCGATCTACGATCTCGGCGGCGGAACGTTCGATATTTCGATTCTTGAGCTTGGCGAAGGCGTGTTCGAGGTGAAGTCCACAAATGGCGATACCCATTTAGGCGGCGACAACTTTGACCAGCGCTTGCTGGATTACATGGCAGAAGAGTTCAAAAAGAACGAAGGCATTGACCTTCGCAAAGACCCGATGGCGTTACAGCGTTTACGCGAAGCGGCGGAGAAAGCGAAGATCGAGCTTTCGCAACTCATGCAGACCGAGGTGAATCTGCCGTTCATCACGGCAACCGCCGATGGTCCGAAGCACATGAACATGACGATCACTCGGGCGAAATTCGAACAGCTCGTTGACGATCTGATTCAGAAAACGATCGGACCGGTTGAACAAGCGCTCAAGGATGCAGGATTACGTCCCAATCAAATTGACGAGGTGATTCTCGTCGGCGGTATGACTCGTGTGCCGAAAGTGCAGCAGCTCGTCAAAGACATGTTCGGTCGCGAGCCGCACAAAGGCGTGAACCCGGACGAAGTCGTTGCAGTTGGTGCGGCGATTCAGGGCGGTGTCCTCGCAGGCGATGTCACCGATGTGTTGTTGCTGGACGTGACTCCGCTCTCGCTCGGCATCGAGACGCTCGGCGGTGTCATGACGAAGCTTATCGAAGCAAATACCACCATCCCGACAAAGCGAAGCGAGGTGTTTTCAACCGCGTCGGACAATCAGCCGTCGGTCGAAATTCACGTGCTCCAAGGGGAGCGCCCGATGGCGGTGGACAACCGCACGCTCGGCAGGTTCCATCTCGATGGCATTCCACCGGCGCCGCGCGGCGTGCCGCAAATCGAAGTCACCTTCGATATTGATGCGAACGGCATGTTGCACGTAACGGCGAAGGACAAGGGAACAAACAAGGAGCAGTCCATTCGCATCACCTCGTCGAGCGGCTTGAGCAAGGAAGAGGTGGAGAAGATGAAGGCGGACGCGCAGGCGCACGCCAGCGAAGACAAGAAGCGCAAGGAAGAGATTGACCTGAAGAACCAGGCGGATAACCTCGTATTCCAAACCGAGAAGCAATTGAAAGAATTCGGTGACAAGGTCAGCACAACGGCGAAGAGCCGCATCGAAAATGCGAACAACAACTTGAAGGAGGCGATCAAAGGCGGCAACGCCGCTGCAATCAAGAGTGCCGTGGAGGAGCTGAACGCCGCATGGAACGACGCGTCATCGCAAATGTACCAGCAGGCGACTTCAACCGGGCAGCAGCAAGCACACACCGACGCCTCTTCGGGCCAAACGTCGCAGAAGGCGGACGAAAAGAAGGTTGAGGATGCGACCTATGAAGTCGTTGATGAAGAGAAGAAGAAGTAACCTGCAGGCGGAGCAGCAGTCAAGAAGGCGAGGGAATTTCTCTCGCCTTTTGTCTGCATGGACGGTAGTTGGAGGTCCGACGTGACTGAAGTTCTGGTGTGGGGGGTGATTGTTCTTGCGGCGATTATGCTCCTGCGTGCCATCGTGAACAACCGTTTCTCAAATCAGAATAACAATGCGGCTGTCCTTACGGCATTCCATGACTTTCAGCCAAAGGATAAGCAACAGGCTGTAGAAGTTGTAATCGAACAACAAGCTGGCAAGGCGCACCTCTCTCTGAAAGAAGAATCGAAGAACGAGAAATGAAACTATGAATTTCAACAAGTTCACAATCAAATCGCAGGAAGCAGTTCAGAATGCGCAAGCGATCGCGTCGAACTACGGCAACCAATTGATCGAGCCGGAGCATTTGCTTGCGGCGCTCGTGCAGGATTCCGATGGCACCGTTGTGCCGATTCTCCAGAAGATTGGGGCGAACGTGAACTTCGTTCGCATTAAGGTAAACGAGTTGCTCGATAGGCTTCCCAAGGTCAGCGGTGCCAATCTCTCCAACCAGTCCGTCTCGAGCACCCTTGGTCGAGTATTCGAGCGTGCACAGAAGCAGGCAGCAAGTCTCAAAGACGAATTCATCAGCACGGAGCATCTTCTGCTTGCGATGGTCGAAACAAAGGATGGCGCTGCGAGCAAGCTCCTGCACGACCAAGGTGTTACGCTTGATGCAATTCTCAGAGTGCTGAAAGACATTCGCGGCAATCAACGTGTTACCGACCAAACGCCGGAGGACAAGTATCAGGCGCTCCAGCGGTATGGTCGCGATCTCAACGATCTTGCGCGCAAGGGTAAGATGGATCCTGTTATCGGAAGGGATGAAGAGATTCGCCGCGTGCTGCAGGTGCTCTCGCGGCGCACGAAGAACAATCCCGTCCTCATCGGGGAGCCGGGCGTCGGTAAGACGGCGATTGCAGAGGGTATTGCCTATCGCATCGTTCAAGGCGATGTGCCGGAGACATTGAAAACGAAACGCATTGTTGCGTTGGACATGGGCTCCCTTGTCGCGGGTACGAGTTTCCGCGGCCAGTTTGAGGAGCGACTCAAAGCGCTGCTCAAAGAAGTCGAAGAATCGGACGGTGAGATTATTCTGTTCATTGACGAATTGCACACGCTCGTCGGCGCGGGCGCGGCGCAAGGCGCAGTGGATGCCGCGAATATGCTCAAGCCGGCTCTCGCTCGCGGCGCGCTGCGTGCCATCGGCGCGACGACGATTGACGAGTATCGCAAACACATTGAAAAAGATCCAGCCCTGGAGCGGCGCTTCCAGCCCGTTATGGTGGACGAGCCAAGCGTGGAGGACACGATTTCGATCTTGCGCGGACTGAAGGAACGGTACGAGCTTCATCACGGCGTGCGCATCACCGACGGCGCCATTGTCGCCGCCGCGCAATTGAGTCATCGCTACATCTCTGATCGCTTCTTGCCCGATAAAGCCATTGATCTCGTTGATGAGGCAGCATCGAAGCTCCGCATCGAGATTGATTCGATGCCGGAAGAGCTTGATGCCGTTGAGCGGCGGATCAAGCAGCTCGAAATCGAGCGCGAAGCGATTCGGCGGGAGAAGGATGAGGCATCCAAGGACCGGCTGGAGGACGTCGAGCGAGAACTAGCCGAACAGCAACAGCAACGTACATCGCTCAGAGCGCATTGGCAAGTCGAGAAAGATTTGATTCAGTCCATCCGCAAGATGAAAGAACAAATCGAGAACGCTCGCATCGAGGCGGAAAAGAAGGAACGCGAAGGCGATTTGGGGCGCGTCGCGGAGCTGCGCTACGGCGTCATCACGGAAACGGAGAAGAAAATCCGTGAGGCCTCGGCGAAGCTGCAGGAGTTCCAGAAAGACGTGCGCATGCTGAAAGAGGAAGTGGATGCGGAGGACATTGCCGAGATTGTTGCGAAGTGGACCGGTATCCCTGTGACGCGCATGTTAGAAAGTGAGAAGCACAAACTTCTCACCCTGGAAGAGCGTCTGCACGAGCGCGTGATCGCGCAGCATGAAGCCGTGAAAGCGGTCAGCGACGCAATTCGCCGCTCACGCGCCGGCTTGCAGGATGAAAAACGTCCGATTGGCTCATTCATTTTTCTCGGCAGCACAGGTGTAGGCAAAACCGAGCTTGCGCGTGCCCTTGCGGAATTCCTGTTCAACGACGAGAGTGCGATGGTGCGCATTGACATGAGCGAGTACATGGAAAAGTTTTCCGTCTCGCGCCTCATCGGCGCGCCGCCCGGCTATGTCGGCTACGATGAAGGCGGACAGTTGACCGAAGCGGTTCGTCGCAAGCCATACTCAGTTGTGCTTCTCGATGAAATTGAAAAAGCCCATCCCGAAGTGTTTAACGTGCTGCTCCAAGTGCTCGATGAAGGTCGGCTGACTGACAGCAAGGGGCGAACGGTTGACATGAAGAACACGATCATCATCATGACATCGAATCTCGGCTCGCACCTCATCAGCCAAAAGGTGGGGGAAGGGTTCGAGAAGCATCCACGGTGGGAAGAAGAATTCGCCGAGATGAAACAGGAACTGCTCGCGATGTTGAAGAAGACAATTCGTCCGGAATTTCTCAACCGTATTGACGAAGTGGTCGTCTTCAAACCGCTCGCGCAAGCGGATATTCGCGGCATCGTCTCGATTCAATTGAGGCGTGTGATCGAGCTGCTGAAGAAGAAGGATATTACGCTCGTGGTGACCGACGACGCGAAGGACTGGCTTGCGAAGTTGGGCTTCGATCCGCAGTACGGCGCGCGTCCGTTGAAGCGTGTGATTCAAAAACACATCGTCAATGCGCTGTCGGAGAAGATTCTGCAGGGAGAGTTTGGCGAAGGGGATACGGTTGAGGTGGGATTGGATAGGCAAGGGTTGATTGAGTTCTCCAAAACCGGGCGCAGCGAGGCACGCCCCGTCGCGGTGTAATGAGGAATGACAGGATCTCATCCGAACAATCGCTCATGCACCTCACACTCAGGGCTTAGAGTGTGAAACACTCTTCCCTCATCGGTCACGTCTGCGAATTGCTTGAGTTGATTCGTCCGCTCAAGCAGCCTGCGGACATAAGCGTCAAGGACTTTTTCCGGCAGCGGCATTATCTTGGCTCGAAGGATCGGCGATTCATCTCCGATACAACATTCAGCATCCTTCGTAACTTCGCGCTCGTGAGATTTCATGCCCGTCAAGCGTTGGCGTCGTTCAACGTTTCGTCGTTACCGTCTCTCGCGATCTACATCTCCTTTGCTCTCAAGATTCAGGATAAAGATTCGACTTCTGTGCTCGCAGATGTTGAGAGCAGTTGGCGGGCGTCGTTTCCGAAAATTTCATGCGCGGAGTTTGTTGACGCGATTGCTCGGTCGCAGCTTCCACAGACACTTCTTGAAAATCCTGTGAAGCGGATTGCGATGGTGCATTCGTTTCCGGAAGCAATCGTTCACGAATGTGCCGAACGATTCGGAGTGGAGGAAGCGGAGCGATTGTGTGCAGCGTCGAATCAGCCTGCTCCGACGGTCATTCGCGTGAACACGTTGAGAACGACAGTCGCGGAGTGTCGGGCGAGATTGAGTGCGGAAGGAATTGAAAGCGAGCCGACTCGGCTTTCACCATACGGATTGACCTTACAGAAGAGAATCAACGTTCAAGCCTCGCGAGCGTTCAAAGACGGTTGGTTTGAAATCCAAGACGAGGGGAGCCAGTTGATCTCCCTTGTGCTCGATCCGAAGCCGGGCGAAACGATTGTTGATGCATGTGCGGGCGGCGGAGGGAAGACGCTGCACATCGGCGCGCTGATGCGGAATCAAGGCGAGCTTCATGCGATAGATATTGACATGAAGCGCTTGGAGCATATTCAACCACGCTTGCAGCGCGCGGGAGTTAGTTTTGTTCAGCGTCATCGTGCTTCCGACGACAGTGTCCGCTTACTGCGCGGGAAGGGAGATGGTGTGCTTGTTGACGCTCCGTGCTCGGGCATCGGTACCTTTCGTCGTAATCCTGACGCGAAGCTGCGCTTCGACGCGGCGGTTGTTGAGCGCATGGTCGAAGTGCAGAAGCGCATTCTCGACTCCTCCGCTTTGCTTGTGAAGCCCGGCGGCAGGCTGGTGTACTCGACGTGCACATTACTGCGACAAGAGAATGAGGAAGTTGCCGAGACGTTCCTTGAGGCACATCCTGAGTTTCACTTGCTTTCGGCGCCGAAGATTCTTCTTGCACAGAAGATCGAGATCGAATCTGCTTCAGACTATCTTATTCTTATTCCTCACAGGACGAACACGGATGGTTTTTTTGCCGCGGTGTTTCGGCGAGACTGAACTGTAGAAGACTTCGCGCCGCAGCTCTTGCCACGAAGCAGACCGTTCGCTGCGGCGTAGGAGACTGGTGGGACGGTGTAGGCCGTCAGAAGCCCCAAAATAATTTTCTTGAACAGGATCATCGCCTGTGAGAGTTAGCGAGTTTGTGTTTTGTTGCTTTTGTGACTAATTTGAAAAAAAAGAATCGGAAACAACATGATTCCAATCGTCGTGCAATCCAACACCGTAGTGCTTCCCGAAGAAGCTGCCGCCGCCCTCCGAGGGAAAACGGTGATTCCCATCCTGACGGAGGAGGGTGTGCTGTTAAAGACAACAAGCGCAGCGGCAGTTCGTCGTGCACGGGGAATTCTCAACAACCCGTCGCTTTCCGTTAACGCGTTTTTCAAACGCAAGAGAGAAGACGCTAAACTCGAACGATGAAGCGTACTTGCCTCTTCGATGCGTGCTCGCTTCTTGCATATCTCAACGATGAGGTCGGCGCCGATCGCGTTGAAGAATTGTTGGGTGACTCCGAGTGCACAAGAGTCGTTCACGTCATCAACCTCTTAGAAGTGTATTATGATGTCTATCGCGTTGAAGGGAGTGCAAAGGCTCAAGAGGTATTGAGCCTGCTGCAAGAGTTTCCTGTTCACATAGTCACGAGTATAAAACCAGAGACATTTCGCGAGGCAGGAAGATTGAAGGCAACCTATCGCATCTCTCTTGCCGATGCTATTGCGGTGGGAGAGGCTCGCGTTCAGAATGCCGAGCTTGTGAGCGCCGACCACCACGAACTCGACGCACTTGAGGTGGCTGGCGAAATCAAAATTGTCTGGCTTCGATAACCACACGCATACTTACTTATGACTTATGAAAGGAGACGAACTCGCATGAGATTATTATTCGCTGCACTTTCCATTTCACTTCTTCTCGTCGGTTGCAAGCCGAAGCCCGAAGACTACGTCGGCAAGGCGACAGTGTATATCAACGAGAAAAACTTTGCGCTGGCGATCGAGGAGTACGAAAAGCTGATCGCCGACCATCCCGACTCGCCTCAGGCGGAAGAGGCAGCGTTTGCGATTGCGTCGTTGTATCACAATGAGATGAGAGATTTTCGGAAGGCTGTTGATGCGTATGCAAGCTTCGCGGAACAGTATCCGAAGGCGGCGAAGGCGCCCACGGCGCTGTTTCTCGTCGGCTTTGTGTGCAATGATGAGCTGAAGGATTTGGATCGCGCAAAACAAGCGTATGAAAAGTTTCTCGCATTGTATCCACAGCATGAGATGGCGGACGATGCGCAGTTCGAGCTGAAGAATTTGGGAAAGTCGCCTGAAGAGTTGTTGCCGCCGATTCAAGACCTGCCGGTGACGGCGCAGAAAACACCCGCCGCAAAGACCACAAAAAAGAATTGAGCGACGATTACCGCCAATATCTTCAGCCGTCCGTTGTGTCGAGGCTCGCGAATATGGAGCTTCGGGCACGACTCGTCGTCGAAGGCTTCATCACAGGCTTGCACAAGAGTCCCTATCACGGCTTCAGCGTCGAGTTCGCTGAGCATCGGCAATACATGCCCGGTGATGAGATCAAACACATTGACTGGAAGATTTACGGTAAGACCGATCGCTACTACATCAAGCAGTACGAAGAGGAGACGAATCTCAAAGCGTACATCGTGATGGATGCGAGTCGCTCGATGGAGTACGCATCGGCGGGGAACATTCGGAAGATCGAGTACGCCGCCTATCTTGCCGCGTCGCTTGCGTACATGATGATCAAGCAGCAGGATGCGGTCGGTTTGTCGGTCTTTGCAGAACAGCTCTTGTCCTATCTGCCGCCGCATGCGACGAAGGCATACCTCCGACAGATTCTTATCGAACTACAAAAGCTGAAAGCGAGCAGCACTACGGGCGCCGGCAAGTCCCTGCACCAAGTTGCCGAGCGCATCAAGCGGCGCGGGCTGGTCATCGTCATCAGCGATTTGATGGACAACCCCGACGAGGTGATTGCCGCGCTCAAACACTTCCGCCATAAGAAGAACGAAGTGATCGTCATGCACGTGCTCGACCCGTTGGAGCGCAGCTTTGCGTTTGGCTCGGACGCAATGTTCAAGGACATGGAAACCGCCGAGCAGATGATGACGCAGCCGTGGCACATTCAGAAGGCATATCAAAAAGCGATGGGCGATTTTCTCGAGCGCTACAAGCGCGAGTGCCGCGAAAATTACGTTGACTA
>CAYUFU010000062.1:0-9386 GCA_964444145.1 uncultured Chitinophagales bacterium | reverse complement strand
CGTTCTTGCCACAGCTTTTTCAGCACTTGGTACTTTTCATGTTGCTCGGGCGTCAAGATTGCTTCGATCTTCGCATCGGTTTCGCGGGCGAGGATGCGCATGGATTCTCGCATCGCTTCGCGATCGCCTGAGTTCGCGTCGAACAGCTCGCTCCGCTTGACTTCATTCTCCCGAAATATCGCAAGTAGTTGTACTGCTTGCGAGTCTGTGAGGGCGAGCGAATCTTTGAGGCTTTGTGTACGCTGCTCGGGGCTCATCTGCATACGCTGTTGCGGCTGTGCCGGCGTTGGTGCTTCGGCAGCGGTGAAGAGAAAGAAGACCATACACATGCTAAAAAAATAGCGGCTTTCCATTTTTTTTGTTCCTTGCTATTGAACGTGGAATATGCTTGTGGTGATTGTTTCATTTGATTAGAGAAGCAAAAAGAGGAAAGAGTTTAGCGGTATAAGAATTTCAATCACCGTGTTAACTACGCATCTGGAATGGGCGATTGACTCATCGAGCTTCGCGATACTCCAACCGCAGGGCGTGTTTTCAAGAGAACTGCGCGGCAAGCTCGCAACTGGGCGCGAATACCGGAGCCGATGCTTCTCGTTTGAGCCAAGCCCTCAGCGACAATCGTTCGAACACGGACGGCTTCGATTTGGCGGGGTAGCTCGTCTATCGGTACAAGTTCGATGCCTCTGGCAGAACGATTGCGATGGATATCGGGGGCGAAGGAATTCGGATCAACGGACCGAGTGGCCGGCAGTCGGTTGTCGCGTACTTCACCAGCGCAACGAACCTGAACGAGTGATTCAGCCAGAACAGTATCCGTTGCAGGCAAGCGCATTTGTCGAGACGAAGAAGGTTGTTTTCTTGTGGCAAGAAGCAAGTTACTGCATGATGGGTATACAGCTTATTCGGTTTCGCCAATCTTCTGCTTCGGTAGTAAGCCAAATGAGTATAAGTTCATCAACAACCAGAGCAAGAGGAATGTTTTGTGGTACAATGAGAACTCCGCTGCTTGGTTCTTTGGCAATGAATTTTGCAAAGTGTTGTGGCATGGTTCTTCGATCATGCGTTACAAGCAGTCGGCCTTCTTGCGCGGCTTTTGTCAGGACATCTACGTCTTTCAAAGCCTCGAAGTTCGCAGCAGCGGCAGTCTTGAAGTCAATTGTCGGCTCGCGTCGCAAAAGAGCCTTGACGATGTTTTGATTCAAGTCAGCATCTGCCTGAAACCGAATCTTCATTGGCCGTTCGTCTGGAACTGCCTTCGTGCGAGCAGCAACTTCTGATGGAACTCCGGATTGCTGGCAACAAGAGACCGACGAAGAGAGTCGTATTTCTTTTCAGACTCTTGCAGATACTGGTCAACCTCATTGCGGTGAGCAAGGTAGTATGCGATGGCTCCGTACACCTTCTCGAGACTCAACGTGGGGAAACAGTCAATTGCAATTGTTTCCGGCGATAGTCCATCGCGGAATGCGTAGACAATTGAGTCCAAAGACACCCTCGATCCGATAATGCGGTACCCGTGTTCATACTTCTCCACATATCCTGTATTCATGATAACTCCGCGTTATTCATGGTTTTACCTCTACCTCAATCGCAATATGCAGCGCTGTGTTTTCATTTACAGTTCGGTCGTCGGCGCAAAGAAAAGGGGGCCCTGTAGCCATGGTTAGTCTCTGTTGCTTTCGAACCCGGCGTGGGCGACCAGGTACACTTTTCAAAGGAGGAGCGTATTACTAACCTCATCGAATCGCCTGTACAAATCTAACGAAGGCATGAGCCAGAAGCAACATAGCATGCTCCAATGCGGAACGCCGATGGTGGTTGATGTTCTCGGTCGTGAAGTCGCAACGCTATTGCGGCTGTGCCGGAGTTGGTGCTGCGGCAACGGTGAAGAGAAAGAAGATCATACACATGCTAAAAAAATAGCGGCTTTCCATTTTTTTATTCCTTACTATTGAACGTGGACAATGCTTGTGGTGATTGTTTCATTTGCTTAGAGAAGCAAACGGTGGTAAAAGTTTAGCGGTACTTAAACTTTCATCAGCACCGAGAGTTCTAAAGAACAATCCCTTCTGCCATCAATGAAAGCAAATATCCTTTCCCTTGCCATGCTCGTTGTGTGCGCAACGAACGCGCGAGCGCAAACCGCGCTCGTCGTCGGGAAGGTGGTGGACGACAAGAGCCGCGCACCGCTCGTCGGCGTCAACATCAAGCTGACGAACCAGCAAGACACCTCCCTGCACTTCTACGCGACCTCGCTCGCCGGCGGCGAATTTCGGTTCACGCACGTTCCGTTCGGATCGTTCGCACTGACCGCCACTCACGTCGGGTACGCGCGGCTGAACCGTTCGGTGAGCGTTGCGAAGCTAACGGTTGATGTGGGCGAATTGGTCATGCACGAAACCGTCATCCAATTCGGCGAGGTCGTGACTCAAGGAAGAATCCCCACGGCAGTGCAAAAAGCCGATACAACCGAATTCAACGCGAAAGCATTCAAGGCAAATCCCGATGCCTCTGCGGAGGAATTAGTTGCGAAGATGCCGGGCGTGACTGTCGAGAACAACACCGTCAAGTCGCAAGGTGAAGAGATTCAACGAGTGTTGGTTGATGGGAGACAGTTTTTCGGCAACGACCCGATGGTTGCATTGCGGAATCTTCCGGCAGAGACGATCGAGAAGATTCAAATCTTCGACAAGCAGAGCGACCAAGCGGAGTTCACGGGTTTCGACGACGGCCAAGCGGCAAAGACGATGAACATCATAACGCGGCCGGAGCGAAGAAACAGTCAGTTCGGAAAAACCTATGCAGGCTATGGCAACGATGAACGCTATCACACTGGCGGGAATCTGAATTTCTTCCGTGGCGACATGCGCCTGTCGGTCATCGGGCTTTCGAACAACATCAACCAGCAGAATTTCGCGATGCAGGATTTGCTCGGTGTAACGGGCGGCGGCGGGCAGCGCCCCGGATTGTTTGGCGGCGGCGGACGACGAGGCGGCGGAGCGTTCAGTGGACCCACCGGCGGCGGGGGTGGTGGTCAATTCTCCGGCGGCAATCTGAACATCAGCAATTTTTTAGTCGGGCAGCAGAACGGCGTTACGTCAACCCATTCGGTTGGCGCGAATTTTTCCGACACCTGGTGGGACGATGTCCAAGTCAACCAAAGTTATTTCTTCAATGTTGCGAGCAACGGGAACAATCAAACCCTTCGCCGCGAGTATCTTGCTTCCCCCGATTCCACAATGCTCTATAACGAATCAACGAACTCCGAAAGTAAGAATTTCAATCACCGCGTTGACACGCGTCTGCAATGGACGATTGATTCGTCGAACTCCGTGATTTTCCAACCGCAAGCGTATGTTCAAGAGAACCGCGCGGCAAGCTCGCAACTGGGCGCGAATACCGGAGCCAATGCGTCTCTTTTGAGCCAAGCCTTCAGCAACAATCGTTCGAATACGGACGGCTTCAACTTATCAGGGCGGCTCGTCTATCGGCACAAGTTCGATGCGCCCGGCAGAACCATTTCGATTGATCTCATCGGCGGACGCAATCGGAAAAACGGCGCAGGCGAGCAGCAGTCGGTTGCCGCATACTTTACCAGCGCAGCCAACCCGAGCGACACCGTTGATCAACAGTCCTCGCTGTTGACGCAGGGGAGATCGCTCGCAACCCGGCTCGTGTACACCGAACCCCTTTCCGAGTTCAATCAACTGCAACTTTCGTACTCTCCCTCGTGGTCGAAGAATACTTCGGACAACAGGAAGTTCGCCTTCAATCCCCTTACGCAAGCATACGATCGCCAGGTTCCGAGCCTCTCGAACGCGTATGAGAACACCTATCTCACCCACCGAGTGAGCTTGGGCTATCGCTGGCGCAACGCCGATTACACCGCAACTCTCGACGTCGGCATCCAGCAGGCAACGTTGCGCGGTATGCAGACTTATCCATTCGTGGCGAGTGTCGAGAGGAAATTTCTCGATATTCTCCCCTCGGCAAGCTTGAACTACAAATTCTCCGAGCAAACGAATCTGCGGGCGAACTATCGCTCTTCAACACGCGAGCCAAGCATCAGTCAATTGCAAAATGCCGTAGACATCTCGAACCCCTTGTTCGTCTCGACCGGCAACCCCGATTTGAAGCAGTCGGTCACGCATTCACTATCTGCGCGCATTGGCGCAGCGAACCCACGCGAAGCGCGCACGCTGTTTGCCGTGCTCTCTGCCAGCTATACGCTCGATTACATCGCAAACGCAACACTCACCGCAGCGCGTGATACGATCGTGCACCGCGATATTCGGCTCACGCAAGGAACGCAACTCACATACCCAACAAACCTGGACGGCTATTGGAGCCTCCGCGCGTTCTTCACCTACGGCCTGCCCGTTGACCTCGTCGGAAGCAACGTCAACCTGAACGCGGGCTTTAGCTACTCACGCATTCCAGGACTCATCAACACGTGGCGAAACATTACACACAATTCCGGACTGAGCGCAGGAGCAGTGATCAGCAGTAATATCAGCGAGGATATTGACTTCACGATTTCCTACAACGGAACGTACAATATTGCTCGCAATACCCTGCAGGCAGAACAGAACAGCAACTACTACAATCACTCCGCAAACGCGAAAGCAAGCATTATCTTCGGCGACGGATTCGTCTTTCGCAACGAGACGGGGCACATATTGTACACAGGGTTGAGCGCGAATTTCGACCGAAGCTACTGGTTGTGGAATGTCAGCTTGGCGAAGAAGCTCTTCGACAATCAACGCGGCGAACTGCGCCTCGGCGTCACCGACCTGCTTGACCAAAACAAGAGCCTCAACCGTTCCGTCACCGAAACCTACATCGAAGATACCGAGAACCGAATTCTCGGACGGTTCTTGATGGCGACGTTTACGTACACAGTGCGGTAGCATGGTGAACGATTGTAACCGCTTGGCTCACTCAGCGGTTGCCAGAACACAAAACAGAACCATTCGCTCGAAATCCTCTCTCGCCTTTTCCGAAAATGAGATTGCATTCCATCCCCCACCGCCGCGGCGTGTTGTCGTAGTGGCAAATTCTTCTGCAATGATTACGAGATTTTTTTGGGGCTGCAGACGCGCTACATCGTCCAAAGGATGTTCTGCGCCGCTGGAGGCTGGGCTTCTTCGTGGAAAGTTCACCCGCCGCCCGCGCACATCCCGCCTTCGCCCAAGCCGCACCACCGTGTATTTCATAGGGTGGTGCTTCGGGACAAACTCCTGCTCAGCAAGCACAAGCAAGTCTTGATTTTGCTTCTTTATCAGACTATTTTGAATAAGACACGATTGAATGATTGACCTCTATTTATACACTACGTGAGATTAATGCATGGAACGAATAGTTAAAACCCTCGAAGACGTAACCATACGCTTCGCGGGCGATTCCGGCGACGGGATGCAACTGACCGGAACACAGTTTACAAACACCGCCGCAGTACTCGGCAACGACTTGAGCACCCTTCCCGACTATCCCGCGGAGATTCGCGCACCCGCCGGAACAACCTACGGTGTAAGCGGATTCCAGATTCGCTTCGGCAGCCGCGACATTTTGACACCGGGCGATACCGCCGACGTGCTGGTTGCGATGAATCCCGCAGCGCTGATTACAAACGTGAAAATCTTGCGCGAGGGCGGAACGATTATCGTGAACGAGGATTCCTTCAACGAAAAGAATTTTAAGCTCGCAGGCCTCACGAGCAATCCGCTCGAAGACGGCACGCTCAGCCGCTTCCAAGTGTACAGAGTACCGATCACGAAGATGACCGCAAACGCAATCGCGGACATGAACCTCTCCACCAAGTTCATGGACAAATCGAAGAACTTCTTCGCGCTCGGTTTGATGTATTGGATGTACAATCGCCCGCTCGACATTTCGGAAAGATTTATCGAAGAGAAATTCGGTGAGAAGGACAAGCAGGTTGCCGAAGCGAACTTGCGCGTGTTGAAGGCGGGCTACAACTACGGCGACACGGTGGAGATTTTCACGACGCGGTACGAAGTAAAGCCTGCAAAACTTCCCCCCGGAAAATATCGGAACATTATGGGAAACGTTGCCACGGCGCTCGGATTGGTCGCTGCCGCGAAAAAAGCCGGGCTGGAACTGTTCCTCGGTAGCTACCCCATCACTCCCGCAAGCGACATTCTCCATGAGCTCTCGCGCCTGAAGAACTTCAACGTCAAGACATTTCAGGCGGAAGATGAGATTGCGGCTATCTGTTCCGCTATCGGCGCATCGTATGCCGGTGCACTCGGCGCCACCACAACGAGCGGTCCCGGGATGGCGCTGAAAACAGAAGCGATGGGCTTGGCGATCATGCTTGAGTTGCCGTTGGTCATCGTCAATGTGCAGCGGGGCGGACCGAGCACGGGCCTCCCAACCAAAACAGAACAGGCAGATCTGCTGCAAGCAGTGGTCGGACGCAACGGGGAAGCGCCCTTGTGCGTGCTCGCCGCAGCAACTCCCGCCGACTGCTTCGCCACAGTCTACGAAGCAGCGCGCATCGCCATCAAATACATGACTCCCGTGATTTGTCTGACCGATGGCTACGTCGCCAACGGTGCCGAGCCGTGGATGATTCCCAATGTGGAAGACCTGCCGGCAATTCCCGTCACGTTCGTCGAAGAGCGGAACGGTTTCGAGCCTTACGCACGGGATGAGAAAACTCTTTCCCGCCCCTGGGCGATTCCCGGAACGCCCGGCCTCGAGCATCGCATCGGCGGATTGGAAAAAGCCCACATCACGGGCGATATCAACTACGAACCGGAGAATCACGACTTCATGGTGAAGATGCGTGCCGCGAAAATCGAGCGAATCGCCGACGACATTCCATTGCAGACCGTCGAAGGCGACAGCGAGGGCGAGCTTCTCGTCCTCGGCTGGGGAAGCACCTACGGGTCCATCAAAGCGGCTGTCACGGAAGTGCGCGCCAAAGGTTATGCTGTTTCGCATGCACATCTCCGGTACATCAATCCCTTCCCGAAAAATCTGGGAGAGATTCTCTACAAATTCAAGAACGTACTGATTCCGGAAATCAACAACGGGCAGCTCATCAAACTGATTCGCGCCAAGTACCTTGTGCCGGCAATTGGGTTCAATGTCATCAAAGGTCTGCCGCTGCGGTCGGAAGAAATCGAACAAAAAATTTACGACACACTTGGAGTTACCAATGCCTGAGACAATCTCTCAAGAACAGAAACCAGTCGCGACGGACGTGAAGCTCACACTCAAAGACTTCCAATCCGATCAAGATGTTCGCTGGTGCCCCGGCTGCGGCGATTATTCCATTCTCGCGCAAGTCCAGCGCGTGATGCCGGAGTTCACCCACAAAAAGGAAAACTACGTCATCGTGTCCGGCATCGGTTGCTCGAGCCGTTTTCCCTACTACATGAACACCTACGGCATTCACGGCATTCACGGACGCGCACCCGCAATCGCCTCGGGGGTGAAGATGGCGAACCCGAAGCTCGACGTGTGGGTCGCGACCGGCGACGGCGACGGACTCAGCATCGGCGGCAACCATATGATTCACATGCTGAGAAGGAATCTCGACATCAAAGTCTTGCTCTTCAACAATCAGATTTATGGGTTGACGAAGGGTCAATACTCGCCAACCTCGGAGCTGAATCAGATAACGAAGTCAACCCCGTACGGTGTGATTGATTATCCCTTCATTCCGGTCTCCCTGGCGCTCGGCGCGAGTGCAACGTTCGTCGCACGCACGATGGACCGCGACCCGAAACATTTGCAAGAGATGGTTCGCCGAGCGGAGAATCATCACGGCTCGGCGTTCGTCGAGATTTACCAAAACTGCAACGTGTTCAACGACGGAGCGTTCTTCCAATTCACGGAAAAAGAAACACGCGACAACAGCATCGTCTATCTTGAGCACGGCAAGCCGCTGATCTTCGGCAAGCAGAAGGAGAAAGGAATTCGCCTCAATGGCTTCACCCCCGAAGCCGTAAGCATCACCGACGGGAAGTACTCGGCCAGCGACTTACTGGTGCATAACGAGAACGATTCCACGCTCGCCTTCATTCTCGCGAACATGATTCACAATCCCGAACTGCCGCGCCCGATGGGAGTGTTCCTCGCGCAGTCGCGCCCGACCTACGAACACCAGATGGCAAATCAGATTGCACGGATGAAAGCCAAGAAAGGTGAAGGGAATCTGCAACAGTTGTTAGATGGGGATGAGACGTGGGTGATACAGTAGGAGTACGGATTTCGGATTGAGGATTGAAGCCCTTGTGAATGCAAGGGCTTCGCTGTTTGGATACGTTTTTCGTGTGAGTCAATCGAGCGGGCTGTGGACGGCGAGACCGCCGCGATTCAAGACATGAGTATAGATCATGGTAGTCTGGACGTCCTTATGGCCGAGAAGTTCTTGCACAGTTCTGATGTCATAGCCGCTTTGCAACAAGTGGGTCGCGAAACAGTGTCGAAACGTATGGCAGCCAACAGGCTTGTCCATGCGTGCTCGGCGAGCGGCTTCTTTCACTGCTCGTTGAAGCGTTGATTCACTCACGTAGTGGCGGCGAACGATACCATCGGTCGTACTTGGCGAGAGTTGCGACGATGGAAAGACAAACTGCCACGCCCACTCTCGATCTGCGTTCGGATACTTTCGATTCAAGGCGAAGGGTAATTCGACGGAGCCAAATCCCTTCTTCAAGTCCTGATCGTGAAGCTGCTTCACGCGATGAAGATGTTCCTGCAGCGGGGTGATCACACTTTCGGGAAGTATCGTCACCCGGTCGTGCTTGCCTTTGGGATCGCGAATGGTAATTTGCCGTTGGGCGAAGGAAACATCCTTGACGCGTAACTGAACACATTCGGAAACTCGAAGCCCGCCGCCGTACAGGAGTTTCGCCATGAGTTGATACGTGCCCGACATGCTTGTGATGATTTTTTGCACCTCTGCTTTTGTCAACACTGTTGGCAGATGTTTCGGACGCTTTGCCCGCACCGCTTCGATAGAGTCAGGCAAATCTTTTTTGAGTACGTTACGATACAAAAACAGCAACGCACTGAAAGCCTGATTCTGCGTTGAGGCAGCGACACGTTCTTTCGTTGCAAGATGTGTAAGAAACATTTCAATTTCCTCCTTTCCCATTCCCATTGGATGGCGCTTGTCGTGAAAGAAAATGTAGCGTTTGATCCAATGGACATAACTCTCCTCCGTTTTGGGAGAGTAATGTTTTAGGCGGATAATGTCTCGAACTTGGTCGAGAAGTTTCTTAGGGCGGCTTTCCGTCATTTGCTTTTCCCTGAGAACATTTGTATCATGCGAGCAAGAACGCAAGCCTTGCGGCATAACACCGCTCTCAGATATATTATGCTGCAGAATTGCATGAGAATCAATAGTT
>CAYUFU010000061.1:18385-23590 GCA_964444145.1 uncultured Chitinophagales bacterium | reverse complement strand
CACCAAAGCCTCCAGCATTTTTGTTGGGGGTTTTTTATTTTGATCAGGCTGTTTTCTATCCACTTCAATGCGACCTGCTGCGTGCTTCGAGTTTTGTTGTATATAGCGTGTCTGTTCCTTCCCTCAAACGCTTTCGGTTTGGGTATTGATTGGCAGGAACAGGAGAGCACAAACTTCCGCATCGTTTATCATGAAAGTCATGCGTATCTTGTGCCGCATATTCTGAGTTCTGCGGAATCCGCTCTTGCGCGACTCTGCTCGCTGTTCAACTATGTACCCATCGAGAAAATCGTCATCAACACATACGATGTGAACGATTACGGTTCGGCATTCACCACAACGGTGCCGCATAATTACATCTGGCTCGACGTGGCACCGATGGAGCCCGGCTATGAGAACATACCCTACAACGAACGAATCCGCTGGCTCATCAGCCATGAGCTTGTCCATGTTGTCGTAAATGATGTTGCACCAAAGGGCGAGGCACTGAGCCGCTCACTGTTTTCAAAAGTGCAGCCCGAGCAGACGCACCCACTTTCCGTCGTGTATAGTCTCCTCACGAACTACTCTCGCTACACGCCGCGCTGGCATCAAGAGGGGATTGCGGTTTTTCTTGAGACGTGGCTCAGCGGCGGTTACGGCAGAGCGATGGGAAGTTTTGACGAGATGTTTTTTCGCTCGATGGTAGTGGAAGGAAGAACATTTCCCTCCGATATCGCGTTGGAAACAGACGTTGCTCCAACGTCGCATCTCATCGAAACAACGTTCTATCTCTACGGCGGTCGCTTCGTGACGTTTCTCGCGAAGCGATTCGGAATTGAGAAACTGATTCGATGGTACAGAAGTGCCGCATCCTACACTAATTTCAAGACGGCGTTTCGGGCTGCCTATGGAATCTCCTTTGACGTTGGTTGGCAGAGCTTTATCGAAGCCGAACGGGCGTTTCAAGAAACTACGCTTGCCAAGTTGCGTTCAGCCCCTCGCACGTTTGCTCGACGACTCAGCAATGAGCCTCTTGGCGCCGTGACCTCGCCGCACCGGAGCGCGGACGGCGGCGCGGTTGTGTTTGGTCGGCACAAACCGAGTGAGCTGGCGGAGATTGTTCGACTTGAGTTGAAGGAGCAGCGCGCTCCCGGTTCGCGTTTTTCCCTTCTCCCGCGGGGAAAAGGGGAGCTTGCGACGAACGAACCACAAGGCTCGATACGAGTTATCACTTCGCTTTCCGCGCCAAGCGTGTTTCACGTTGCCTCAACCGCGTTCGATGCACGAAGGAATCGCTTCTTCTTCACGACGAACAATAACCAACTGTACCGCGACGTCCGGATGGTGGACCTCAGCACGGGAGAACGGCACCTGCTGTTCGAGGATGCGCGGGTTGGGCATCTGACGGTTTCGCCAACGACGCATGATTTGTGGGGCGTACGACATGCTGCGGGTGTCGCACACCTCGTGCTCTCCGTCGAGCCATACGATTCGGTGCGTGAACTGTTGAGCTTCGATTTTGGTGACGAGCTTCAAGGACTCTCCGTCAACCCATCGGGCGATGTGCTTGCGGCTGTGCTGCATAGAGCGAGCGGCGAGCAGTCCATTGTTGTGGTCGATGCGGCGAAGTTGAAAGCAGGCAGCGAGGTTTCGTACACGCCTATCACGAACGAAGGCTCGCCAGAATTTCCAAGCTGGAGCACTGACGGGACGACGCTGTATTGGAACGCGTACACCAACGGCATCTCGAACATTTATCGTAAGAGATTTCCCAATGGCGACATCGAAGCCGTCAGTCATACGCTCCGCGGCTTCTTCAAACCGATTGAGCTGAGCCGCGATTCACTGTTTGCATTCGAGTTTTCATCGGAAGGGTTTTTCCCTGTGATTCTTCCGAACGGCAACGCGGAACGGCTGCCCGCGATTTCATATCTTGGACAAGAAGTGCTCGACAAATTTCCCGTCCTGAACACACTGAGTATTTCGACGCAGCGCAATGAAGGTATTGTTACCGAATCTCTACCAGATGGCACGATTGATGGAAAATCGCAATCAGTGTCCACGAATAGTTCGAGGACTACTTATGACGATTCATCGAGATTCGTTGGGAGAAATCCCGGAGCCCCCTATCAGAGTTTGCGGCGCATCGAACTTGCATCACTCTTTCCTGTCATCAGCGGATTTCAAAAGCAAAAAGTGCTCGGCCTCTTCGCGCATTTCTCCGACCCGATTCTCGACCATGACTTCACGATCGAGGCGGGCGTTTCGCCGTTCGGAGAGAACGTGCAGCCGATGCGCTTTCATCTCAAGTTGAAATATGAATATCAAAAGGAGTATGAGGTGAATTGGGAACACAACGGACCCGACTTCTTCGATCTTTTCAATGCACGCAAGCGCGGAATGTTG
Source organism: uncultured Chitinophagales bacterium (assembly GCA_964444145.1). Taxonomy (GTDB): domain Bacteria; phylum Bacteroidota; class Ignavibacteria; order UBA10030; family UBA6906; genus CAADGV01. The sequence goes on along the minus strand of CAYUFU010000061.1, from coordinate 21,202 downwards.
GGTGACAAGATCCGTCTCGCCAACACGCACTATTGGATTTTCGACAATCCGCTGAAGACAAAACAGCTTTCGGAAATCGTTTTGTACACGAACGTCTCATCCATCAACGACAACATCGTGCGCGTGTCGCAGCCCGATTTCGTGATCGCGCAGACGGCGTTCAACTCACAGAACCTTCGACGCAGCATCGGCAGTGTTGATTTCGAGAACGGCAACGAATTCAATTGCGCGCTGATGTTCTTCGGGTCCAATCTCACGTCGCCGCAAACCAGTTTCAATCTGTACGGAGAGTGGGATAGCTATTCGATTGCGCTCGCTCCGCACAACGTGTTTCATTTCAAGTTCGCTGCCGGCGTTCATCAAGTCAACGACAAGCTGTTGCAATCGCGTTTCTACTTCGGCGGGTTCGGTAATCGTGCTCTCGAGAATGCGAACGTGAAGCAGTACCGCAAGGTATTCAGCTTTCCAGGCATTCCCGTCTTCAGTCTCGGCTCGGACAGATTCGCGAAGCTGATGTTCGAGAACAACTTTCCTCCGGTTCGCTTTGGCAATCTTTCACTCGGCGAGCATTACGTGAGCCATCTCGACGCCTCGATATTTTCTCAGGCGCTTCTCACGAAGTCCGCGCAAAGCTGGTGGGGAGCTGACCTCGGCATGCAAATCAGCTTCGTGCTGAAGCACTGGTTCAATTTGGAGTCAACCCTCTCCGCCGGCGTTGCGCGGGCGTGGATGCAGCGCCGAGTTTCCGACGAGTGGTTTGTTTCGTGGAAGTTGCTGAAGAACTAATCGGAGCAGATGGAGGTCCCGCCTGCGGTGTTTTGCTTCGACGGTTTCATGTCGTCAAGAAAACTCTTGCTCGTGAGATGAGCATTGCTGAACACAAGGAACAGATCGAAGCAGTGCATGGTAAACCTGCGGGGGGAAGTCGCTTCCATCTCCTTGCTGAAAAATTCTCATTGACAACGCCATAAATCTCCCCTATATTTGAGCAGAAAAAAAATGCGTTCAGGGGATGAACTACGTATCACTGCCTGTCCGCCGAAGTATATGCTTGGGCGGGCTCGTAGCCGCGGCAGTGGCCACATGGATGTTGGGGGGATGCGGCGGAAAACAAAAACTCACCGAAGCGACTGCAACCATCGCCGTTGAAGGCGACGTTGACAGTTTCAATCCGCTTTTCGCCGAGGAAATCGTCTCGGGCGAAATCAACGATCTTCTCTTTCCACGTCTCGTTACTTCCGATTTCGACGCCGCGCATGGTGCATTGAAATTTGTTCCCTTCCTCGCATCGTCGTGGGAGTATTCCAAGGACAACCGCGATATCACATTCCATTTGCGGAACGTTCGCTGGTCGGACGGTGTACGCGTTACGGCTCGTGACGTCCAATTGTCGTTTGAGCTGTACGGCGATACGACGGTCGCGAGCATTCGCCAAGCCGTTGTACAAAATTTCCGTCGCACAAATGGCAAGCTCGAGCTCGCGAACGCAGTCGAGCCGCTCGATGACTCGACGGTGGTCGTGCATTTTGAAAAAGCCTCGCCGTCGCAGTTGTTTGATTTGGGAGTGCCTCTGGTTCCTGCCCACGTCTTCGGCATGATACCACGGCAGGAACTTCGGACGCATCCGATCAACAAGAAGCCGGTGACGTGCGGACCGTTCGCGCTTGCGAGCTGGACCCCGATGCAGGAAGTCGTCCTCGTGCGTTCGAAAGACTTTGGCGAACCGTTCATTCCAACACTCTCCACGCTCATATTCAAAATCCTCCCCGACTATCGCGCACGTCTTGCGCAATTGGAATCGGGGGAGGTTGACGTTGTATCGGGTTTGCGTGTTGAAGACACAGATATTGCATCGCGCAACACGAACATTGCGATCGTCTCAACCGTCGGGCGCGATTATGATTTCCTTGGCTGGAACAATCTCGACCCTTACGCTTGGACGAAATCAAACGGTAGAACGATTGCTCCGCATAACCTCTTCGGCTCGGCACGTGTGCGGCGTGCATTGACCATGGCAATCAACCGCGAGTCCATCGTGAAGGCGTACCTGAAACAACACGGGCACATTGCGACTGGCGGCGTGTCACCGCTATTCAAGTGGGCGTTCAACGACACCCTGAAGGCGCTGCCGTTCGACAAAGCCCAAGCTGCTGCGTTGCTCGCAGAAGAAGGGTGGAAGGACTCGAACACTGACGGTGTTCTTGACAAGGACGGCGTGAGGTTTTCGTTTGCGATGAAACTTGCCTCGGGCAACCAATTACGCGACGCGATTGCGGTCATCGTGCAGCAGCAGTTGAAAGAAATCAACATCGAGATGCGGATCGAGCAGGTCGAGCGAGCAACATTCTGGAACGACCTGATGCAGCGAAAGTACGACGCCTGGTTTGCGGGCTTCAGTGTGCCGCTGCAAATGCAGCTCGACGAGTTGTGGAACTCCGACTTAAAAAAAAATCCGTTCAATCTCACAGGCTTTCGGAATCCTCGCGTTGACGAAATTCTTGCAACAACGAAAGCTCTCAATCGAGAATCGGATGGCGCCGCGCTTTGGCATGAGTTTCAGACGATTGTCGCGCACGAGCAACCGTGCACGTTTCTGTTTTGGATCAACAACATCGTCGGCGTCAACACACGCATCACCGGAACTCATGTTGGCGTTCTGGGTACGACCCACAAGGCGTGGGAGTGGACAGTCAAACAACCTTAGCGTGCAGTGTATCAATTTCTCGTTCGACGAATTCTTGAATCGCTGCTTCTCTTGTTCGGCGTTCTCACGCTCGTCTTTTTTCTTTCTCGGCTGCTTCCCGGCGACGCGACGAC
>CAYUFU010000061.1:0-18285 GCA_964444145.1 uncultured Chitinophagales bacterium | reverse complement strand
TGGTTCTGCCCGCGTTTACGGCAGCGATTCCGGCTGCTGCGGGCTTTGCACGATACCTCAGCGGTAGTATTCAGTCGGTTTTGCATCAAGACTATTTTCTCGCGGCGCAAAGCATGGGGCTATCGCAGCGTCAACTCTTTCGTTCCTATGTGCTGCCGAATGCTCTTTCGCCGATGATAACACTGATTGGCGTCGAGATCGGCGTGCTGTTCGGCGGCGTGTTGGTGACCGAGTATCTTTTTTCGTGGCCCGGCATCGGACGCTTGACGGTGTCGGCAATCGCCTCGCGCGATTATCCACTCATTCTGGGCTGTACAGCGGTCGTTGGCGCGATGGTTATTGTCGGCAACGTTCTGGCAGATATTCTCAACGCGTCGCTCGACCCGCGCATTCGACTCTACGAGGCAGGCTCATGAGAAAGCAAATGTTGCTCACCCTGCTTGCGATACCCCTGGCGCTCTCGCTGCTCAAGTGGAAACTGATTGCGGCGAGTGTGCTGTCGTTCTGTTTATCTGTTGTTCTGTTTGAACTGTTTCACACGACGACGAGCGAGCTTGCCGAGTATTGGGTTGCGGCAATTGTCTGGGGGAGTGTATTCGTACTCATGGTGTGGAGTGTACGCAAACGAGGTGATGGAGGTCGAGTCAACGGTGCGGCGGCGTTTTTGATTCTGCTCATTGTCGTCGCTGCGTTGTCTCCGTTTCTCGCGCCGCTGCCGCCGAATGTGCAAGCCGACGCGGCAACCGCGCGATTGCTTTCGCCGTTTTCCCGAATGACGATTGGGGAGTCTCCTTCCGAATTACGTTTGGATGACGCCCACCGACTCGAGCATCTGTTGAGGAATGCAAACGCGTTCCTTCTCCAGCGACGATTTGTTGAGGTAGAGCCATCACAAGCAAGTGGAGTGTTTTTGTTGGGGACGGACGACGTTGGACGAGACGTGTACAGCCGCGTCTTGGCAGGGACGCGAGTATCGCTCCTCATCGGTTTCGGCGCGGCGCTCGGAGCGCTATTACTTGGAACGATGGTCGGGTTCGCAGCGGGATACTCGACGACCATCATAGATTCTGTGTTGATGCGGGCGACGGATTTGTTTCTCTCGATTCCAAGTCTGTTTCTGGTCATCGGAGTGATGGCAATGCTCGGGCAATCGAATGCGACGCTCGTTATCGTGCTCGCGCTGACGGGGTGGATGAGCATTGCACGCACAGTCCGCACCGAAGTAAAAAAAATGCGCGAGCAAGAGTTCATCCTCGCCGCGAGATTGCTCGGGCAATCGCCGATGCAGATTCTGATGAAACATATTCTTCCGAACCTTCGGCCTGTGTTGGCTGCCGCCGTTGTGCTGCAATTCGGCAGTGCAGTGCTTGCCGAAGCATCGCTGAGTTTTCTTGGTCTTGGCATTCAGCCGCCGACTGCAAGTTGGGGCAACATGCTGGGGACATCGCTCGGTTATTTGCGTCATGGGTGGTGGCTTGGTGTGTTTCCAGGGTTGGCAGTGGCAAGTGTCCTGATCGCCGTGCAAATACTTGTTGATAGAGAAAAGCGTCGCGTGTGATAAATTTTCGCTATGACATTCTCGACAAGTTAGGCCAAGGCGGCAGCGGTGAAGTGTTCCTCGTTGCCGATACCGTTCGCGGCATCCACGTTGCCTTGAAAGCCCTGCACAGTGAAGGAGCGGCAGGCGCAGAGGCTGCACAGACGTTTCGTAATGAAGTCGCAGCGTTGCTTTCACTCGCACATCCGAATCTCGTCAGGCTTTATGATGTCGGCACGATATGGGATGCCGAGCCATCGTCCCTCCGAGGACGTCGGTTCTTGACGATGGAGCTTGTTCGCGGCAGCGATTCGCTCACCTGGTTGTCGAACCTGAAACAGGCTGATCGCGAGGAAACGGTCGAAGTCATAATGCTGCAAGCGTTGAGCGCACTCTCGCATGTTCATCGGGAGGGAGTTATCCACTACGACGTGAAGCCGCAAAACTTTGTTCTCGTTGGTGAACAGGGGAGTCTGCCCTTGCTCAAGCTGATGGATTTTGGCTTCAGTAAGAAGAAAGAAGCGGAAGAAGAAATGACGCTGCGCGGGACGCTCGAATACACCGCGCCTGAGTTGTTGCGCAGCGAGCCTCATGACCATCGAGTGGATTTGTATTCGTTGGGTGCGACGTTCTTTCATTTGTTAGAGGGTCGCTGTCCGTTCGAAGCTGCAACGCCGGTGGAGCTGGTGAAACATATTCTGACCGACGAGCTACGATTCCAAACGCCGCCAAGCCGCTTGCGCGATGTGATTGCGAGATTGCTGAAGAGGAATCCGAACGAACGTTACCCAACAGCGGAAGAAACGGCGTATGCGCTCGTGAACCGACGGCCAAACCGCGCGGCACTGCTCGCCTCGTACTTCGGGCGAGCGCAACGCTCCGCGTTTGTTGGACGGCACCAAGAACGCGAGCGCATCGCGAACAGTATTGCCTCGCTCGTCGAGGGAGTCGCTCCAGCGCCGCACGCTTTTCTTATTACAGGAATCGAAGGCATCGGGAAGACGGCATTGCTGCATGAAGCAGCGAAACTTGCACGCGCATCGGGGGTGCCGGTGCTTGAAACCGAGACAATCCCGAACGACATTCCATTTGGCAGTATTGCCGGGGTGGTGCGCCTGATCTCATGCGAGATTCAAGCGCGTTCCGACGACGGTCGTGCGCTGTTTGCGCGCTACGCGTCGGCTCTCGAGTTTCAAAGCGGAGGTTCTCTCGCTCACCAGCGATGGGCGCAGGACCGTGTGAAATATGTCGAATTGATCGCACGCTATCTTCGTGAAGCGTCGAAAATCGTCCCGTACATGATGCTCGTGGATAATGCACACGTCTTGGACGACTCCTCGCTTGGCGTCGTTCGCATGGTTGCGCGCGACGGCGGCAACGTGTTGATATTCGCTGCGGAACCTGGCGAGTCGGCACGCGCGATTCTTCATGCGCAGCACCTTCACCTTCGGGCAATGGAACAGCAGGAAGTGTGTGTACTGAGCGACGCGCTGTTAGGGGCGAGCAATGCGTCTGTCGCAATTGGTGCAACCCTCCATCGTTTGTACGGCGGCACACCAGGCATCATCGTCGAAGCGTTGCGTTCGGTCCGTGATGTCATGGCGGCGGAGACGCTCGAGAATGACGATCGCGTAAACGAGTTCGTCGCAACACTCGAGCAGCAATTGCCGCGGTCATTTGACGATTTTGTGCTTAGTCGTTTTCGCGCATTATCGCGTGAGGCGCAGCTCATCGTCAGCGTGCTGTCGTGTTTTCGCTTGCCCGCGCCGAGCGATGCGGTCTCGGCCGTGCTGCCGTTCACTGCACAGCGGTATGCCGATCAGCTTCGCTTCCTCCAGCTCGAGGGTTATGTCGGTGCGGTGAACAACCATCTGCTGCTCTCGATGAAGCGGCTGAAGGATGTTGTGTACGATTCCATCTCATCGGAACGAAAAGAGCTGCACGAGCTTATTGCGTCGGTGCTGGAGCGTCTGGATGCGGCGGATACATTTTCGCACCTGCAAGAACTTGCATTTCAGTGCGCACAGTGTGAGCAAAACGCAAAGGCGGTTTCGTATGGCGAGCAAGCCGGTGATGAGGGGGTGCGCGTGTTCGCCTTCAAACGAGCATTGGAGTTGTACGATGATGCGATCGCTGCCGCAAGTGCTGCACACGAGGACGATCGCGTGACGGGTTTGAAAACGAAGTACACGGCGTGTCTCTTTCGCTCCGGCCTGTATCACGATGCGGTCAAAGTCGGAACAGAATTGATGCAGCGGAAGAATCTCTCGATTGACGCGCAGCTGCTGTTGTTGGAAACACTCGGTACATCGCTATCGCGCTTGGGGGAAATCGAGGCAGCGCAACAGTATCTTACACAGGCTTTGCATCTTTCAAACGATGAACGCAGGCGTCTAAAGCTCCAGCAGGAGTTGGTGGGCATCGAGGTCGCCGCCGGTCGCTATGGAATTGCCGAGCAGGCGTGCCGCGAGCAGCTCGCAGGCGCCAAGCGCTTAGGCGATACGACCTTGCTTAGCGCAATCTACAACGACTTGGGCATCGTCGCGTTTCATCAAGATCGTTTCGACGATGCAGCGAACTACTTTCGCGAGGCGCTGGGAATATACGAAGCGATGAACGAGAAGACACAAGTCGCAAACGCGATGAACAATGTCGGCAACGCGTTCGGAGGCAAAGGAGATTTTGTTCCTGCGATCGAGTATTGGGAACGAGCGCTCGCGGAGAGCAAACTGTACGGCACGCTTGCGCAGCAGGCGCAGATCCACAACAATCTCGGGATTGCCTATTTCAATCTCAAGCAATTCCAGCGAGCGAAGCAATACTACGATGAATCCCGCGCGATGAACGAGCGAATGGAATCACGCATCGGGATTGCGCACGCGCTGCTCAATATCGGAGAGGTCATGGCGGCGGAGGGTGAATATGAAGCCGCTCGGCATCGGCTTTCCGAAGCGGCTGAGTTGTACACTGCGCTCGACCATTCGCACGGGTTCGTGGAAAGCGCATTACTGTTGTCGCATGTGTGCCTTCGCATCGGCGACCTTGCGGCACTGGAGAGCTATCTTGCTGCTGCGGAAAGGAAAATGAATGAACGGGGGATCGCCACGTTTCGCCCTCGGCACGAATTCCTCACAGGAGAATTGTTTCTTGCTCGAACAGACGCGGAGCAGGCGGAGCAGTCGTACAAACGCTGCATGGACGAACTTGCGCACGATAGAGCGAAGGAACTGTACTGGCTCTGCACTGTTCGAAGAGCAGAATGCCGCCAACAATGCGGCGACAGTGTTCAGGCTTTGGAAATACTCAAGCGGGTTCTTTGTGAGGCGAGTGCAACCAACATCGCAACCATTGTAGCGGAAGCAAACTACCTCCTGGGAATGATTGTTGCCAGTCAACCGTTCCCCGGGGTTGAGAAGCCGCTGCAATATTTCAAGCGCGGCATTGACGCCATTGCCAAAGAGCCGGTCGGAGAAATCACGTGGCGCCTAACATTTGCCCTCGCCTCGGAATATTATCGGCGGGGGCAGATGGAGCGAGCGAAAGAGTTCCTTCGCAAAACGCAGTTGGTTCTCAATTTCTTTCTTTCGCACTTCACTTCGCTTGAGTGGAAGCAGATGTACTTGAAGGTTAACGACAAGGAGCGCGTGCTCGAAACAATTACATCAATCACAACACCATAAAACAGTATGCCGACGAAACTGGGAATCCGTCCCTTCGGGAGAGGACGTTTCAACATTTTGCTCTGCGGCAAGAAAGAGATGATGGATGCCGTACGCCGATTCATTCCGCTTGCCGAGGATGCGCACTTGCAGTTTGCATCCTCGCCGGGGTTTCTTGCCGGCAGGGCGTTGTTCAATGTGCCTCGCCTAGTGCTTATTGACGTCACACGCGATAACGCGCAGTTACGATCGGCGCTCAAAGAGTTCTGTTCGGAGATCCGCGACGTGCCGATCATCGCTCTTGCAAAAACACCCGACCATAGCTTTGCCGTTGAGCTTGTCAAGTTAGGGGTCTCGTCCTATTTTGTCTTTCCCGAGGAGCACCGCAAGATTATGGAGCGCGTCGCGGTCCTATACGACGAGTGGAAAACAAAACAACAAAAAGAACGCTTCGTTGAACTCCAACAAGAAACGTATGACTTCCGCTCCATCGTCGGTGAATCTCCCGAGATCAAGCGGGTGATTGCGCTTGCGCGCAAAGTCATCGAGAGCAACACGCGCACGGTGCTCATTACGGGTGAAACCGGTACGGGTAAGGAGTTGATGGCACGAGCGATCCACTACAACAGCATGAATCGGCATAGTATGTTTCTCGACATCGCCTGCACGACGCTTCCTGAAACATTGCTCGAAGCAGAGTTGTTCGGGTACGAGCGCGGCGCGTTCACCGATGCGAAAGAGAGGAAAATCGGCTTGTTCGAGTTGGCCGGCGATGGGACTATTTTCCTCGATGAGATCGGCGACATCTCACCGACAATTCAAGCCAAACTGCTCAAGGTCATCGAAGACCGGCGGATGCGCCGAGTTGGAGGAGTGCGCGATATACCTGTTGCAGCGCGCGTCATTGCTGCAACAAGCGCCGACCTCGACGCAAGAATGAAGGCAGGGGAATTTCGCAAAGATCTCCTGTACCGCCTGAAAATTCTCCCGCTCGAGCTTCCGCGGCTCGAAGATCGCATCGAAGACATTCCTCTCCTCGTCGAGTCGTTTCTGAAAGCCTCGAATGAAATGTATGGGAGGCGCATCAAAGGTATTACGCCGGAAGCGTTGCGCAAGCTCGTCGAGCGACGCTGGGAAGGCAACGTTCGTGAGCTTAAGCACGCTGTCGAGCGTGCTGTGCTCTTGGAGGATGGCGATATGCTCACGGCCGATGACTTTGCAACTGAACCACAGAAACATCCTAAAGAGAAGGCCGTAGTTCTCCCGCTCGAGCCTAACTCCAACGCGGCAGAGATGCTGACGCTCTTCGTTCCGTTATCGCATGCGTCAGCAGGGGAAGTTCAGCGTTTGCTCGCCCGCAAAGTCTTGGAGCGGGTCAATAACAACAAAATGAAAGCCTCCAAGATTTTGAAAATCTCCCGCCCGCGTCTCGATCGCATCCTTCGTCCCGCAAAGGACACCGGCGTGTAATTCGCGCCGGGCGTTTTGTTACACTTCTTCTTTTTCCTTTCTACAGAAGTTCAAAATCTCGTCTGAGGCAGACGAGATTTTCCTCGTTCTCCTCAATTCCTCTCATGTTTGCCTGTGGCACAGGATTGGACACCTGTTACTTTACCCAGAGGAACGGCTGGCTGTGAGTTTTACTTTACAAATGAACAGATGAGGAAAAGGATGTTGAACCCAATCAGAACCGCTGTTTACTTGTTCGTCTTCGCATACGTTGTTGCCACCTCAGGATGCAGCGACCAGCATGGCATCAGTGAATCTCCAACAAGTTCAGCCGGGCAGCGGATGGAGAAATCAATAGCTGAACTCGATACCCTCATCGCTGAAGGAATCAACTTCATTCACCCGTTAGTAGGAGGAACGGTCTCCTTGGCCGGGAGTTCGCTCGAAATCCCATCGGACGCCTTGTTGGTGCCGACGATGATCAGCGCGGAGTTGCGCGATGCCCAACCACCGGCTGGATTGAAGGAAGCTCCGCGGCGTGTGTTCCGCTTTTTCCCCGCCGGGCTTCAGTTTCAGCGCAATGCATTTCTGTACGTCGCTTTCGATGACATCGGTATTGATGATCGCTCCGCGTATGCGTACCGATGCTACTACTACAACGAAGCGACCAACCAGTACGAGGTTCAGAAAACCCGTGTGGACTTTGCGAATCGGCGCTACATCGTCTTTATCCAACACTTCTCGATGTACGCGTTCGGAAGATGATCCAATGAGCTTGACTGCGAGTAGCACACAGTGAATTTTGATGATCTGATAGGCAAAGAGATTTCAGACTCGTCGTTGAACGTCGTCGAGGCGCAGCCTGCGCGTGCCAGGGTACGCGATCTCGAGACGATTCTCACGATCGTTCGGACGATCAATACATCGCTCGTCTTGAACGATGTTCTTCAACTCGTGACTGATGAGGCAATCCGCGTTGCCAAAGCCGAGCGAGGATTTTTGATGCTTGTGGGAAAGGACGGTACGCTGGAATTCGTCATCGGCCGCAACGCGCGGGGCGAGGAGATTCAGGCGGAGAGTTTTCAGGTCAGCTCGAGCGTGTTAGATGATGTCTTCTCGACCGGCGAATCGCTGTGTATCGAAAATGCACTGAATGATGAGCGATTTGAGCGCCGACAGAGCATCATGAATCTCGAATTGCAGACGATCATTTGTAGTCCGCTCCACACGCGTGATGAAAAAATCGGTGTCATCTACGTTGACAGCAAATACATTCAAGCTGTTGACAAAGAGGAAATCCTCAGCGTGTTTGAGATTCTCGCAGGGCAAGCGGCGATTGCCATCAAGAATGCGCGCCTCTACGACAATCTCAAGCGAACGTATGAAGAACTGAAAATAGCTAACGAACACATCATCCAATCCGAGCGCATGGCGATGAAGGGAGAAATCGCTGCGGAAGTGAGCCATGAGTTGAAAAACTTGGTCGGTGTCGTGTTGTTGAACCTCGACCTCATGCAGCGGAAAGCGGGTAAGGTCGGGCCGGAAGAAATCAACCCGATTATTGAAAAAATTGTCGCCGGGGTGAGGAAGATTGAGAATTTCTCGAAGAGCCTTCTCACGCGTCGACGAGCGTCCTCGCAACTCGTGGCGTCGGACCTCAACAAACTTGTTGCGGACTTCGTCGAGTTCGTCAAGTTTCTCCCCAAATTCCGCAGCAACGACGTGAAGGCTTCTCTGGCGGAGAATCTTCCGCCCGTGCTTCTCGACGTTGACCAAATTCAGCAGGTGTTGCTCAATCTCGTCAACAACAGTGTGGAAGCGTACTCGTCGGCAGAAATCGAGTTGCGGACAGAATACGACGCGGCGTCGAACGTTGTACGGCTGGTGGTGCGAGATAATGGTCCTGGCATTGACGAGACTATCATGAGTCGCATCTTCAACGAAAAAGTGACAACGAAGGTCGAAGGGCATGGATATGGGTTACCGATTTGCAAACAAATTCTCGAAGCGCACGGCGGCAGCATCACTATTGAATCCAGTAAAGGAAACGGTGCCGCATTCATCATGACGTTTCCCCTATCGCAAGGAAACATGACGACATGAATTCACTCCGCGTCCAGGCTGATCACCAAACACGAGTCGAAGTTGTTACACTCACGGATAAAGGTCCCTTTCGAAAGACGAACGAGGATAGCATTGTCGTAGTTCACGCGTCAGGGTACGTATCGCTTGACAAGGGTACGTTGATGGTTGTCGCCGACGGGATGGGAGGCATGCACGATGGCGCAGTGGCAAGCTCGATGGTGACCGCGAAACTCCCCCAGCTCTACTTTGAATCGAAGATGCTCAATCCTGTCGAAAGCCTCGTGCAAGCCGTTGTCGAGCTGAACCGCAGAGTTTACGAAGTGGGGGGCGCAAATGGTATGGGCTCGACCGTTGCCGCTTGCGTCATCGTCAATGAATCGCTCGTTGTCGTCAACGTCGGGGACAGCCGTATCTATCTGCTGCACGACGGCAAGCTTCGTCAGCTCAGCCGCGACCATTCGATGCGGCGCGATTTCTTTTCACCGTTCCGAGCCCACGATCTGATGAACATGAGCCACGTGCTAACCCAAGCGATTGGACCCCAGCCCTCGATCAATCCGCACGTGAACATCACGCGCATAACGCCCAGCGATATTGTTCTCCTCTGTTCTGACGGTGTGACGAGCAGCTTAACGGATTCTGAAATCAAACATGTGTTGAGCACTTCTTCATTCAAGAATATTCCCTCAGACCTGTTCTCATTGGTGTGCGGCAAACAAGGCGATGATAATGTCTCGATCATTGCTGCAAGACTCGATAAGGATACGGCGGTAGGTTGAGTATTGGTCCTCCTGCGGTGGAGTCCTCAGCTATTGGACCGATGCCCCAGTGTAATGATTCGAGTCATATCGTTGTAACACACTGTTACACCTCCGCCTCGAAATGAGTTTCTCTGTCTGTCATTGACTAAAGCACTCGCAAGAAACGCGTGGAAATCTAACGATTTTCAGATGTAACTGAAGTCTCGTAATTGTGGCATATCAGTTGCCGATCTTTGGTTGCCCCTTTTCCCATACGGCATTTCAACTTTCACGAAAAAGCAAAAAAGTCCGCCGCGAATCCAGCGCTAAAGGGGAGGCGCTGGTTCGCTCGGGCGTGGCTTCGTCACTCCCCACGATGCATCAAGGAGAATCATGAACCCTACGAGGAAAAACATCAAGCGCGCGATGCACTCACTGCAAAATTCTGACGACAAGTTGTTGGCGGGAACTGTGGAGATGAACTTGGCGATTGCTTACAGAGTGCTTGGCGACTTCGACACTGCGCTTGCATCGTTCCAGCGTGCGCGTTCGCACCTCGAGGAGGTTGGTGAGATTGCGCGTTTGGCGGAACTGCATCATCATCGCGGTGTTACGTTGTTCCTCAAAGGTGCATGGGAAGAATCGTTGGAGGCGTTCGAGCAGTCGTCCGCGCTCAGTATGAGGTGCAACCGGAAGAACTTGACAGGGCTGGCGCATCTCGGAAAAGCGTATTCGTATTATAGCATGGGCGATATTGCTGCGGCAAGCATGCTTGCCGAGCAAGCACGAGAATGTTTTTCTTTGCGCGACGATCGTGGATCAATTGCAGAGCTGTACAAATTGAAAGGGATGATCTGCCGCGAAAAGAACCAATGTGCAGTCGCATTATGGTACCTCTCGACAAGTTTACGGATTCACCTCGAGCTTGACCATCCGTCGGAGGCGGGAGGATGTTACTATGAACTCTCAAAACTGTACGCGGCGCAACAAAACCTGGCGGCATCTCGGCGGGCACTGAAGAAAAGCCTGACGTATTTCCAACGTGTCGGCAACCGGAATGATGTTCTGCGCGTGCAATCGGAAGTGCAAGCACTGAAAGGAGAGCGCACATGAAGTTCGACGAGCTCGTGCGAACACAATTCAGTGATGGCGCGTCTCTCCAGAGGGACGGAAGCGCAGGCTGGAGATTTCGCGACCTCGAGGCACTGCTTGCAATCGTTCGTAAAATCAACTCGTCGCTGGTGTTGTCCGATGTTCTTACTCTCGTCGTTGATGAAGCAATACGCTTGGTGAACGCCGAGCGCGGAGCGCTGATGCTTGTTGGGAAGGACGGCAAGCTGGAGTTTGCAGTCGCCCGCAACAGCAAGGGCGAAAACATCGCAGAAGAGAATTTTCAATTCAGCTCGTCCGTGCGCGCAGACGTCTTCAGAACGGGCGAGTCGCTCTGCATCGAAAGCGCGTTGAACGATTCCCGCTTCGAGCATCGGCAAAGCATCATGAACTTGGCGCTGCAAACGATCATCTGTTCACCGCTGCAAACACAGGAGGAGAAACTCGGCGTCTTGTACGTCGACAGCAAGTATATTCAGGCCATTCGCAAGGCAGAAATTCTCTACGGATTCGAGATCCTCGCAGGGCACGCAGCCATTGCGATCAAGAACGCACGTCTCTACGCCGACATCAAACAAACGATTGACGATTTGAACGAAGCGAACCGACATATCATTCATTATGAACGCATGGCGATGAAGGGTGAGATCGCAGCCGAGGTAAGTCATGAGCTGAAGAATCTCGTCTCCGTCGTCCTTCTCAGTCTTCAGCGCTTACAAGCGAAGATCGGCTCGATCTCGGTGGAGGAGATCAACACGATTATCGAGGTGACAATTGCAGGCGTGAAGAAAATTGAGAACTTTTCGAAGGGCCTGCTTACCCATACGCGTATCGCCGCACGGCCGATCATGACTAATCTCAACAAGATCATTGGTGATTTTGTTGAGACGATGCGGTTCCTGCCGCGGTTCAAAGCGGCAACGATCCGATTGAGCCTCGAGCACAAGCTGCCGGCCGCGTTGCTCGACGTTGATCAGATGCAGCAGGTGCTTCTTAACCTCATGAATAACATCGTCGAAGCACGCGTGGACGCAACGATTGATATCCGTACGGAGTTCGACGCAGAACGGCGCGAGATTCGGTTCATCGTGCGTGATAACGGCTCGGGTATTGACGAGAGAATTCTTCAGAAGATTTTCGTGGAACGCGTAACAACAAAGCGCGAAGGGCACGGCTTTGGATTGACCGTTTGCCGACACGTCATCGAGGATCACGGCGGCAAGATCAGCGTTGAGTCAGTGAAGGGCGAAGGGGCAACGTTCATAATTACCTTACCCGTCCCGGCAGCGTAGGTCTTGGCAACACTCGTTTCGTTCTTACGTCCTCAAAAGAAACCACCGGCAGTTCCAATTTCCCAACAGAGAAACAACCCGAACACAACGCTTGCCAAGCCAGCCGCAACGCGAACAGCACGTTGCAAGAAAAACGACTTCGTTGCCGCAAGGACGAAGGGAATGCCAATCACCGCGCTCATCACCATCATCCCGCCGATGGAACCCACGCCAAAGACGATGATGTACAGCAGGGCAAGTGATTGGGATGTGATTGTTGAAAGCACGATCAGCATCAGCGCCGCGCTCCCGGCGAGTCCGTGAACCACGCCGACGAGCAGCGGCCGTGCGTTCACTGCCGTCCGATCGAATACGCGCGCGACGAAACCCTCGCTCCGATTTTCATGATGTGAGGGTTCGGCGGCGTGTTCATGCGGTACGCGTGTTGGATGAATATGTGGATGAACATGTTTCCTTCCGTGGTGCTCGTGCATATGGAGATGCAGGACTTCTCCCTTGGCAACTCTCCAGAGCACGGTGCCACCGAGGAAAATGAGCATCGCAGCGACGCCAAACTCTAAGATGAGTCCGACCCGCTGCGGCACCTGCACCTCGAATACAACCATGATGAGACCGACAAGCAACAGGGAGGCCGTATGTCCGAATCCCCAAAGCGCGCCGACAAGCGATGAGCTGAGAATTTTCTTTCGTTCGCTGACGATCGTTGCGACCGCAACGAGATGATCGGCATCGAGCGCGTGTTTCAGACCGAGAGTGAAGCCGAGTGCGAGTATAGTGAGTGATTCTACGTGCATAAACGCTACGGTTATGACGATGAGTTCGTCAATAATGTAGCGTTAGTTTTGCAAAGTTACTAACTGATAGCACGCAAGACGCAGAGTTTTCCCTCTGAGGTTAGCTTACCCTAAATGGCTCCGCGGAAGTGAAAACGAAAAGCCACTCCCAAAGAAACTTCTTCGGAAGAGGCACTGCCTAATTCGCTGCGAGAGCCAGCTTGTCAGGGAATGTCCGTCGCACTTCATTCCCGTACAGCGTATTGATATAGCGAACTTCGTCGAGCAGGGCATGCGCTTTCGCGGTGTTTCCCATTGCGTTGAAGATCATCGCTGCGCGGACGTGCATTGCAGGATTTTTTGTGCCGAGCCGGAGCGCTTGTTCGATCAACGGAGCCGCTGCGCTTACGTTTCCGCTCCTGAACAACGTCCACGCGTACGCATCAAGCGCGTCGATGTTCTTCGGACGGCGCTCGAAATCGCGTCGCGCACATGCCAGCGCCTCCTCGAAATTGATTTCATGGTTTGCGCAGAACATCGCGTACTCGTGATCAATATTCCACCCTTCGGTCCGATGATCGGAAAATTCCCTCAGAACCTGTTCGATGGTTTCCTTTGCCAAGGTCGTTTGTCCGGTTGCGGCGTACACGTCGGCAAGCTCTTCGAGGAAGATGTGTTCGGGCGTTGTCTCCCAAGCTTTTTTCAGCAGCGCAATTGCCTCGTCGTGCCTTCCTTGCGCGCTGCGCACGTGCGCAAGTCCGCTCATCGCGGATGCGTAAGTGGGGCGCTCTTTGAGAATGCCATTGAAGATGTACTCTGCCTCAGCGAGTTTGCCTTCGTTGAGGAACAGCTTGCCTAAATTGTAAAACGCCCACGCACGATTCTCGTGCCCATACACTCCCGCATCGCCTGCCATCCTCATCGCCTCTTTCGCCCCTTCATGATCACCATGAAGCTCTCGCAAGTACGCTGCGCGTGCGTACGAACGCAGGTCGGGGCGAATACTCAACATCTTGTCGGAAGCTTTCACCGCCTCATCGTAGCTGCCCAGTTCGACAAGACAGTCCACGAGCACGCCGTAAGAGAATGCGCTATACGGATTGAGAGCGATGGCTTGTTGCGCGAGGTCCTTCGCTTCCTCGAACTGATGGAGGGTTGCCAACATTCCTGCCTTTGTGATGAGCGCATTGAAATTGTTCGGGTCTTTTTCAAGGGCGACGCTCAACAGCCTTTCCGCCTTCGGAAAATACTCGTGGTGCAGCGCCGTCACCCGCGCTTCTTGAATATAGATTTGCGCAAGCTCGACATAGTTCTGTACGACCTCAGGTTTCTTGCGGATGAGGTCACGATAATACTCGACTGCTTTCTGTGCGTTCAAGAATTCCGTTGACGCAATCGCATCGCTCGAACGCGGAATG
This sequence comes from uncultured Chitinophagales bacterium, assembly GCA_964444145.1. Classification (GTDB taxonomy): domain Bacteria; phylum Bacteroidota; class Ignavibacteria; order UBA10030; family UBA6906; genus CAADGV01. Next base: position 4,222 of record CAYUFU010000061.1, on the reverse strand, counting down.
AGGTTCGATGCTTCGATAGGATGTTGTTCTCGATTCTTTATCCACGTGCCGACGCCGCCGATGATAAGTCCTGCGAGCGCAGCAAGTCCAATCAATCTGATGTTGTTCATTGGTGTACTCGTACCTGCCATAATTTCGGGTTGACCTTATGTTTGCATTCACGGAAACTCGTTGTTGGTGAGCGAGCTTTCCTCAACTCAGAAAACCTCGTGTAGGAACGGGGCGCCCCCCGTTCCACACGAATCGCAAAAGTCACTTCACCAAGATTGCTTTCTTTGCCGGCAGAATCGTATTGCCGACTTCGAGACGATAATAATACACACCGCTCGCAGCATCCTTCGGGTCCCATGTGACCGAATGCGTGCCCGCTTCCTTCTCCTCATTCACCAACGTTGCGACCTCCTGCCCGAGTGCGTTGAACACCTTCAAGGTCACCCGGTCTTTCGTCGAAATGTTGTATTTGATCGTTGTCGAAGGATTGAACGGGTTCGGATAGTTCTGTTCGAGCAAGAATCCCTTTGGCACACCGATACCGATGCCGCCTTCGGGTGCACTCAACACGAGTGGCGCACTGGTGGTCAGTTGCTTCACATAGCTGTAGCCGTTGTGAGGATCGGCGAGATAGGGGAACGAGTTGAGCAACGCAACGTCGTTCCTCGTTGGTCCTGCATTGTAGGTGAGTTCATCCAAAAGGCGCGGCGAAGCGAGATCAGTGTAGTTCGGTGCGACCGCGTCGTTGAACGGTAGTCCGACTGCCGCGAGCACGAGGCCGCCAACTGCCTGCAATTCGATCGTTGTCACGTCATCCTCGAGCCGTCGTCCATTTGGGAAGCCATCGAGATGCGGTATGCGTTGGGCAATAAGCGTGTCCTTGAAAGGCGACACCGTCAAGCCAACGACCGCTGCACGAATCAAGCCGAAGCGCGCATTCGTTCCATAGTCCGATGTTCCGCGGGGCGTTACGGGCGTTGCCATATTCAACCGCAGCATATCGCCGCCGTACAGATTACCGTTCGGCGCTTGCGTAATCGGGAGGAAGTTGTGGATGAATGGTTTGCCTGCGCCGAGGGGACCGGCTTTTCGCGTAATCGCGAGCTGGTACGGAATCAAGTTCGGCACGCCGAAGTAGAAGATTGGATAAATATCAACGCGTCGCGGCTGTGCTTGAGCGACCAGCGGCGGTTGAATCGGCGCGGCGAATGCTGTGCCGGTAAGATCCGGCGGCGGATTCAAGCGCGTGACTGCCCATGCGCCGTCTCGCGTGTTGCGGAAATCAAAACCAGGAGTTGTGTAGCCGGGAATTGTTCCGATTGCCGGGTACGATTGCGATTGTATGCGAAGCCGCATCAGCGCCGGCACTGCGCCGCCGAATTGACTATCGTCCATGTATAGACCAAGTTCCGGATTCGAGAAGTAGCGCACGAACGACGTTTCGGCTGCACTATAAGGTGTCACTGAATTCCAGAAATCCTTTTGACCAATCGGGATGATCGCTTCATTCGTCAAGGGCATGCCCAAGCGGGACACTTGCACCCATGGACCGCTATACGAGGGAGGGCCCCCAGTGAGCGACAATGTCGTGATCTGTTGTCTGCTTGCCGATGCCCACACGCCAATGACGAAATTGTCGTCGAAGATATTCGCAGGGTTCGGCAATGTGCCCGTTCGAGAGAGAAGATTGATCGGAATCTGCATTACGATGGCGTGCGTGTTGAAGCCAGCGACCGCATCGCGTGCATTTGCAGGATTGTTCGGGTCTGTACCAAACGCGCTGCGTGTTTGTCCGAGATCGAACACGCCGCCCAGATCAACGAAGAACGGATCGTCCCGCGGGCCGCAGAAAATGCGTTCGCCCGTTGTAGCAGTCGTAATCGAAGAATTGACCAGTGCGGCGTATGTCGTATTCAAGCCTGCCGCGCCGCTAATGGATCGTGGTCCGATATTGTTCGGTGGAACACGCCCATTCGTAACGATTGTTGTGAACGATGCACCACCGTTCGTGCTCTTTTCACAAGTATAGGACGTTTTCAGATTCTCTTGTCCCAAGCGAATGTTGAAGAACGTCGTCGGATCTTGATTCACTTGTGTGAATGTGAACCGATACGTAATGTCATCCGTTGCCGAGCCTAACGAGGCGACCGACGTTCGATTCTTGATGTGAACCTCGTACCGGATGCCGGTACCGAAGGTGCTATAGTTGGGACCGCCTTCCGGCAATTCCAGCGGCACGTAGGTTGCGACAATTGTCACTTTGTTCGAATCGTCAGGCGAACGAAATGCCCACAAGTCGCAGTTGTCTGCCAACGGATCGTTGCTGATCAGCGGTGCTTCTCTGTGGCTCGACGTATACGTTGTCGAAGGCGAGAACGTGAACACCGCAGCAGTAACCAGTGCAAACACAATTGCACCGAGGAGAAGTTGTCTCATGGTGTTGCTCCTTATGATTTGTAGTTGGTGATTTGTCCCGCCGGCTGTATCCCGAGCAGTCGGGGGGTGTTGGTTAGAGTTGAGTCGAACCTGCAATCAGGAGTTGAGTTGACTCACCTCAGTGAATACGATGAGCAACCGATTGTGGATTTATTCGTTGTGTAAATGTTGTGGTGATGGAAAATTCTCTGTCTTCCCAATCCGATGCACCCTCACTTTCGTATAACTCGAAAGGCCGGAGATCACTTTCACGCAGTATTGAATGCCATCACTCACTTCACTATATTGGACACAGTCAACCTACCAACCAACTGTGGACAGTCATTCATTGAGTACTCAGTCAGTCTTCACGCAAAGCGATGTTGCATTGCTCGCACGAATTGCGAGGCGCGACCAAGCAGCTGTCGGGGAATTGTACGATAAGCATTCGACCTTTCTGTACACGCTCATCTTCCGCATCGTACGCGAACGTGCCGAAGCGGAAGATACGCTGCAAGAAGTGTTCTTGCGATTGTGGGACAAAGCCGAGCAGTACAACGAAACGCTCGGTGCGCCGATGGTTTGGATGACGCGTATTGCCCGCAATCTTTCGATTGATAAGCTGCGTTCGAAACTCGGACAAGCGCGTAAGGCAGAAGACGATCTTGACCTCCACGACGAACTCAGCTCGGATGATAGAAGCTCGAGCCCAGAATTCGCAACCGCCCTTTCGCAGCAACAGGCGTTTGTTGCCAACGCAATGTCGTCGTTGCCAAAAGAACAGCGTATTCTGATTGAGCTTGCGTACTTTCAAGGGTACACACAAAGCGAGTTGGCAGAGCATTTCCGACTGCCCCTCGGGACGGTGAAAACGAGAATGCGCACGGGTATGATGACGCTCCGAAGGCAATTGGAGCACATCGTGTAAGCAAAAGGGGGACACATACAGATATGAAAATGACAAACGGAAGACTACAAGAGTTAGCTGCGCTCAATGCAATTGGCAGTCTCGATGGCGACGAGGCGAAAGAGTTTGAGCTGTTGCTCGCAAACGCGGATGCAGGCACGCGAGAAGAGATTGCGGCATGGGACGCGGTCGCAGCGCAACTCGCACATCACGTGCGTCCGCTCGTAGCGCCGCAGGCTTCAGTAAAAGAAAGCTTGATGCGAAAAATAGCGGAGCGGCATGCGACCGAGCGCGCACGTGAAGGACCGGGAAGGTACCGTTTCGATCACGCGCAAGGTATCTATACGGTGTTCCCCGAGCAGATGCCGTGGAGCAAGCATCCCGTTCCCGGTGTGCAAATTAAAGTCCTCACCGAAAGCAAGAAGCGCGGCTACATCACGATGTTGATGAAGGTAGATCCGGGGACAGTTTTTCCTGAACATCATCACACGGGAGAGGAAGAGTGTTATGTGCTCTCCGGTTCCATCATTCTGAATGGTAAACGATTGGGCGTCGGCACGCTGCATCATGGCGATGACGATAGCGACCATGCAACACTTTCAACCGACGAAGGAGCGTTGTTGCTTCTCGTCGTGGCAAAGGAGGATTACATTCCTCCAGTGGAAGCGTAAACCGCAGTCCCTTTCTGAACGAATTCCTGAAGCGGTCATCTCGAAAACGGTGGCCGCTTTTTTTTGCGCCTATTCTTGTTAAGCAGGTTTGGGATACGCTGCTGAACGTAAGATGTTTTGCAAATCAACAGCCTGAGCGACTCAGAGAGTTGCTGTAAGTTTGTAGAGCGAGACTCTGTCTCGCTCTGCTTGTGGGTGGGTGATGTAGAAAAAAGAAATCTGCTCGTGGTATTGTGCA
>CAYUFU010000060.1:0-23853 GCA_964444145.1 uncultured Chitinophagales bacterium | reverse complement strand
CCTGAACCCTGAACCCTGAACCCTGAACCCTGAACCTGACCTTGATCCTCCGAATTCTCCTTCCTCAAAGAACGCCAACGCCGTGAGATTCAAGTTGTATATCGAATACGAAGGCACGCGCTACAGCGGTTGGCAAGTGCAGAAGAATGCGCGCACAGTGCAGGGCGAACTGATGGGTGCGTTGAGAAACGTGTTCAAAACCGACGACTTCGAGTTGTACGGCGCGGGACGAACCGATGCCGGCGTTCATGCGCTCGAACAAGTGGCGCATCTTGAAGTCAAGACAATGCTCGCTCCGGAGATCATTCGTATGAAAGTGAACGATGCTTTGCCTGCCGACATTAACATCATCGAAGTCGAGAAGGTGCACCCGACGTTTCATGCGCGGCACGATGCGCGTGCGAGAAGTTATCTCTACCAGATTTCGCGGCGGCGGACAGCATTCGGCAAACGCTATGTTTGGTGGGTAAAAGACAAGCTCGATGCGAAGCGACTACACGAAGCGCTTCAACTGTTCGTGGGGATGAAGGATCTGCAATCCTTCACAGAGGACCACCGCGGTGAGAAGTCAACCAAGGTGCTCATTGAAAGGGTCGAGGTACAGGAGACGGGCGATTTGATTCTGATTCGGATGGTCGGTTCTCATTTTTTGTGGAAACTTGTGCGGCGCGTGGTTGGTGTCGCGGTGGAAGTTGCGAGAGGGAAGCTCTCGCTCGATGCTGTGAAAGAATTTCTCTCGACGAAATCCGATGCACCTGCCCGGTTCACCGCGCCGCCCTCGGGATTGTTTTTGGAACGGATTTGCTACAAAGGCGATACCCTTCCGCCCAAACTCGAGCCGCTTCTGTCGGTTCATTCGCGGTTCCGGCACGGACATGGTGCCGCGTGAATCGTAAACCCTGAGCAATACCCCCGAACGGACTACTCTGCAAGGGTCAGAAACTTTCTCGCCGCAGTTGGCTCAGAAAAATTCCGATGTTGTCCTGCACTTTTCGATATGCTCTCGCCTCGAACGGATAGTTCATCATCATCATCGAGAACGCGAGCCATTCGCCGTCTGCAGTTTGCACGTAGCCGCTGAGCGCTGTGACGCCGCTGAGTGTGCCTGTTTTTGCGCGGAGGTTGTTGCTTGCACTTGAGCGGATCATGCGGCGCGCTATGGTACCATCAACGCTTGCAATGGGAAGCGAGTAGGAGAACGCGTTAAACCGCGGCGAGTGGTACATTGTTTCCAGGAGCCGCACGATGGCGTCGGGTGAGTTGAGGTTCATGCGCGAAAGTCCCGACCCGTCAACGATGCGGAGGCGCGTGGTGTCAATGCCCTGCTCGGCGAGGAATTCTTTCACGATAGATGCGCCCACCTCCGCCGAACCGGGGTTGCCTCTCTTTTCCGCGGCAAGGGTCTTCAGCAGTGCTTCGCCTGTGAGGTTGTCGCTGATCTTGTTCAAGTACGTGACGGCAGAGTCGAGCGGATGGGAGAAGCGAGCGACTTCGAATGCGCGGGGCGAGAGTGTGTCAATTGCTGTCTCGTACACGATAACGCCAGCGCGCCGAAGCAGTTCGGTGAAGACGTGCACAGTGTACCTCTCGGGTTGCCAGAGGCTCAAAACGTAATCCTCCTCGTCGTCGTTGAGCAGCATTTCGCCTTCGACGGTGAGCGTGTTGGAGCGTTCGCGCCAGCGTCGCGAAAACTTCAATTTATTGACAACACTGTCCTTTACTGTCTTGCTCGCGCTGTTGTCAACTGTAACAAACAACGTTGCCGGCTCGGTGCGCACGACGAGTGGGTCGCCAACGTTGCGTCCCGGTTTGGCGAACAGCCTGATGCAGTTGCCGTTGAGAATCAACGGAGTCAAGAACATTTGATATTCCTCCGGCTCGTCGTCCCAGTTCCAACCATAGCCCCAATACTCGTTGTCCCAATATGACACGTCGCCAACGACGCGCCAGGTTCTGCCTTTCAGGAGTTTTCGCTGCGTCATTTTTGCGAGCGAGTCCAGATCGTCGGTTCGGAAGACGGCGTCGCCAAAGCCTTTGATGTAAATCGTGTTCGTTGTCGTGTCGCTGTAGGTGATGGTGTTCAGCGGAAACTTGTCGCCAAGTCGCGTCAGCGCTACTGCTGATGTGAAGAGTTTTTGATTCGAGGCGGGAGCGAAGAGCGAAGTGGAGTTCAGCTCGTAGAGCACTTCCTGCGTTTTGAGCGAGACGACTTTAATGCCGATATGTGCGGGGGGAAAGAGTGTGTCGGGGATGAGGGAATCTATTTTTGCTTTGATCATCGGGTAGCGCGACGTACTGAGCGATGTGAGTGTGCTCGGCTTCGTGAAGACAACCAGGCTATCGCCTTCGCGATGCTGACGAACGGGGGGCCTTTGTTGGGTTGTGTGTTGTACCGTGGAACAACTCGCGAAGAGAAGTGCGATGAGCATAAAACCGAGAGCTGAGCGGGTGACGTGACTTGATTGGTGCATGAGTGCCCTTCGAAACTGATTGTCTGTCGTTGAACAGTTATCCGTTACCCTCCGGGATTTCTCTGAGGGTCACGGTAGGTGGATTGTGCGGTGGGGGGCGGCTGAACTTTGGACGTTGTAGTCCGTCTGGTTCGCGGCATGGTCGGCTCTGACCACGACGCAGAGTGTCTGAAGCCCCATCACATTAGCGAAAGGTGAACGTGCCTTTCAGAAGTCCTGAATTCCGATAGTGAATCTCACGCGACGTCGCGAAGAAAGAACGAAAGAGAGAACATGGTGCTGCAGAAGTCCTAAAACATTTCTCCCCTTGTGTGAGGTTTAATCGGATTTCAGTGGGGTTCACCTCGTTGTTTACCATTCTGTTTCTCTCTATATTTAGCTGAATTTTTTGAACATAACAAGAGTGTAGTGCATGTTAGGTGTTTTGAGGAAGTTGTTCGGCAGTAAGCACGAACGGGATGTGAAGGCGATTGAGCCGTTGGTTGAAGAGATCAATCGCCATTTCGAAGAGTATCAACGCCTCTCCGATGATGAGCTGCGCGCAAAAACGGTAGAGTTTCGCGGGCGGATTGCGGAAGCGATTCGCGACGTTGAACAGGAAATCGCTGAGGTGAAGCGGCGCATTGCAGAGGATGTGGAGGGCGCGCATCGTGAGGCGATAGATGATCTCGTAAAGCTGGAGCAGGAGCGGGATGAGATTACTGCCGACGTGCTGGATGAACTGCTGCCGGAGGCGTTTGCAGCGGTCAAGGATGCGTGTCGCCGCTTGGTCGGGCACAAATTCGACATCATGGGGAACACGATTGTGTGGGAGATGATTCCATTCGATGTGCAGCTCATTGGAGGTGTTGTTCTCCATCAGGGAAAAATTGCCGAGATGGCGACGGGCGAAGGGAAGACGCTGGTGGCGACGATGCCCGCGTATTTGAATGCACTACCAGCCCGAGGCGTGCATATTGTGACGGTGAACGATTACCTTGCCAAGCGTGACAGCATGTGGATGGGGAAGGTGTATGAGTTTCTTGGACTGACGGTCGGCTGCATCCAGAACACCATGGACTCGCTTCAGCGGCGGAGAGAGTACGCGTGCGACATCACCTATGGCACGAATAACGAGTTCGGCTTCGATTACCTGCGCGACAACATGGTGGTGAACAAGGACGACCTCGTGCATCGCGAGTATTACTACGCCATTGTTGACGAGGTGGATTCGGTTTTGGTGGACGAAGCGCGCACGCCGCTCATCATCAGCGGACCGACGTCGCAGGAGGATCACAAGTTCGACGAGATGAAACCTCGTGTGGAACGGCTGGTGAACGCGCAACAGAGTTTCGTTTCAAAAATTGTCGCTGAGGCGGAGAAGCTCCTTGCGGAGGGAAAAGAGCAAGAAGCAGGCATTCAGTTATTGCGAGCAAGCCGCGGGTTGCCCAAGCATCCACGTTTGATGAAGGTGTTCTCTGAGCCGTCGAACAAGAAGTTGATGTTGGAAACAGAGGTGGAGTACCTGCGCGACCAATCTGCGCGGATGCACGAGATTGACGATGAGCTGTATTATGCGATTGATGAGAAGAGCCATCAGATACACTTGACGGAGAAGGGGCGTGATCTGCTTGCGGGTGCTGGGGGAGACAAGGATTTTTTTGTGCTGCCCGATTTGGGCGCGGACTACAGCGCGCTGGAGCAGGATACTTCGCTGAGCGCCGAGCAGCGGCAGGCGAAGAAGGATGAGATAAATCGGCTGTACGCAGATCGGAGCGAAAGAATTCACACCGTGACACAACTCCTGCGCGCCTACTCGCTCTACGCGAAAGACGACGAGTATGTGGTGCAGGACGGCAAGGTGATGATTGTTGATGAGTTTACCGGACGTATCTTGCCGGGGCGCCGCTATTCGGATGGACTGCATCAGGCGATCGAAGCGAAGGAGGGGGTGAAGGTCGAGCGTGACATGCAAACGCTTGCAACGGTAACGCTGCAAAACTACTTTCGTCTGTACAAGAAGCTTGCGGGTATGACGGGCACGGCGGAAACAGAAGCAGCAGAGTTCTTGGACATCTACAAGCTGGATGTTGTGGTGGTTCCGACGAACAAACAGATGATTCGCGACGATCTCGATGATGTTATTTACAAAACGAAGCGAGAGAAATACAACGCCGTTCTCGAAGAAATAGAGAAGATGCGTTCGCAGAATCGCCCTGTGCTTGTCGGGACAACGAGCGTTGAGGTTTCGGAAACCATCAGTCGGATGTTGAAACGGAAGGGAATCCCGCACAACGTGTTGAATGCGAAGCAGCATCAGCGGGAGGCAGAGATTGTTGCGCATGCAGGCAACCCCGGCACGGTGACGATTGCGACGAACATGGCGGGGCGTGGAACGGACATCAAGTTGGGACCTGGCGTGCGCGAGGCGGGCGGCTTGCATATCATCGGAACGGAGCGGCATGAGGCGCGGCGTATTGACCGGCAGTTGCGCGGTCGCGCCGGCCGGCAAGGCGATCCGGGTTCTTCATTGTTCTTCCTATCGCTTGAGGACGATTTGATGCGCCTGTTCGGCAGCGAGCGTATTGCCCGCATCATGGAACGAATGGGATTGAAAGAAGGTGAGGTCATCACCCATCCGTTGATTACGAAATCTGTCGAGCGCGCCCAGAAGAAAGTCGAAGAAAACAACTTCGGCATTCGCAAGCGCTTGTTGGAGTACGACAACGTGATGAACCAACAGCGCGAAGTTGTGTACAGCCGCCGAAGGCGAGCGCTGGTGAGTGAGCGAATCAAGGACGACATTTTCGACCTCGTTGACGAGTACGCGCAAAAACTCGTGGACAAACATTACGATGAAGGAAATCTCGCCGGGCTGCAAGATGATTTGCGTGCGGGCCTGCTGGTGGATTTGAACCTCTCGCTGCAGCAGTTCCAATCGCTCGGCAAGGATGGGGTAAAAGCAGAAATCGTCAAAGCGGCACGTGAGTTCTACCGCCGCAAAGAGGAGCGGCTTGGCTCGGAGATGATGGGGCACATCGAAAAAATGGTCGCACTGCGTGTGATTGACGAAAAATGGAAAGACCATTTGCGCGAGATGGATGATCTGAAGGAGGGCATTCATCTTCGCGCCTACGGCCAGAAAGATCCTATCGTCGAGTACAAGACCGAGTCGTTCAATATGTTCGTCGAGTTCTTGGATTTGATTGATACCGAAATCGTGACGAACGTGTTCAAGCTGTTCCCGACGGAAATACAGCAAATGCCTGTGCGTATGCCGCGTCGGCCGCAACAGATGCGCACGATGCACGAGTCGTCGGTGGGCATGGGCTTTCAGGGGAACCGCGAACCGATTCCCGGAGGCGCAACAGGAGCGCAAGCACCTGCCGAAGCGCACGGTGGAAAGCCACAGCCGATTCATGTCGGAGAAAAAATCGGACGCAACGATCCGTGTCCGTGCGGCAGTGGGAAGAAGTATAAGCAGTGTCATGGACGATAGCTGTCTGCGTGCTGGTGGTTTTTTCGACCATGGATGGCACTGAACAAAGGATTGCTACCGAATCTGTGAGCATCACCTTGCAGTGGTAGGTGTGATCCATCCTCCGACGATCGTTCGAACGCTCGAGTGCAAATTATTCAACAACTTGATTCAGTCCCATGAAAAAAATCGAAGCCATCATCCGTCCATTCAGAATTGACGATGTGCGTGAAGCGCTTGCCGAAATCGGCGTGAAGGGAATGACGCTGACCGAAGTGAAAGGCTACGGTCGCCAGAAGGGGCACACCGAATTGTATCGCGGCTCGGAGTATCAGATTGACTTCTTGCCGAAAATCAAGCTGGAGGTCATCGTTGCGGATAACGTCGCCGACAAAGTGATTGACACGATCATGACCGCGGCGCGGACGGGGCAGGTCGGCGATGGAAAGATTTTTGTCTATCCTGTCGAAGATGTGATTCGCGTGAGAACGGGAGAGTCGGGGGAAGAGGCGCTGTGAGTGCAGATCGCCGGTTGTGGATTGCGGGATGGAGTGCGATGCCGTTTTGCAGCGTTCATACTCGTGAGGGATGTGAGAAAAGCTCCGTCGAGTCCGTGCTTGTTGTATGAGTGAAGAACAGGTTCCTACGCCGCATTTCCGCTGCGGCTACGTCGCGATCATCGGCGAGCCGAATGTCGGCAAGAGCACGCTGATGAACGCGCTCATCGGGCAGAAAATTTCCATCGTCACCCCCAAGGCACAAACCACCCGACACAAAATTCTTGGCTTGCTCTCCTCGGACACGTATCAAATCGTCTTTCTCGATACGCCCGGCATCATCGCGCCGAAATACAAACTGCACGACATGATGATGAGGTCGGCATCATCGGCAATCGAGGATGCCGATGTGCTGCTGTTCATGATTGATGCGACGCGCGTTGAACAAGCTACCGACTTTTGCCGGAGGTACTCGTTTGCCACACTGCAGAGTGTCAAGGTGCCCGTCTTTCTCGTCATCAACAAGGTTGACAAAGTGAAGAAACGCGAACTGCTGCCTGTGATGGATTCGTTCTCGAAGGCGTTTTCCTTCAAGGAGATTTTTCCTATCTCGGCATTGACTGCGGACGGGACCGCAGACCTTCTTGCATCGGTTATCAGGGAGCTGCCGATTCATCCGCCATTCTATCCGACGGATATTGTCAGCGAGCAGAGCGAGCGATTCTTCGTGAGCGAGATTATTCGCGAAACGATCTTCATGGCGACGAAGGAGGAGATTCCGTATGCGGCGACCGTGGCGATTCGAGAGTTTACAGAACGCAATGCCGGGAAACATTTCATCAGCGCCGATATCATTGTGGAGCGAGATTCCCAAAAGGGAATTCTAATCGGAAAGAGAGGAGCCAAATTGAAAGAAATCGGCGAGAAGGCGCGTCGCGGCGTGGAGCGGTTTCTTCAGCATCCGGTGTTTCTCGAACTGCATGTAAAAGTCTTGAAAGAGTGGCGCGAAAACACCGCGGCGTTAGAGCGACTCGGCTACAAGGCTTAGCTTTTGAAGATCAAATAATAGAGAACATAGAGCCACGAAAAGAACCCGTGAAGTATTGCCCAGAGTACGGAGTGGTTGAGCGACCACGAGATGCATATCGCAAGCGCGGTTCCGAATGTTACGCCGTTACGGATTATCTCTTTCTTGATTTCCATTTATTCCTCTCCAATGTCTTCGTTCCAGATTTCCGGATGGTGTGCGATGTAGCCTGCAAGCATTGCGATGCACTCGTCTGAGTGAAGGTCAATCACCTGTACGCCAAGCTCGCGGAGCCAATCAATCCCGCCGCGAAAGTTTTCGGACTCCCCGACGACGACGGTGCCGATGTTGAATTGTCGTATCAAGCCGCTACAATACCAGCAGGGTGCGAGAGTGGTTGCCATAATCTTGTTGCGATACGTGCGTTGGCGCCCGGCTTTGCGGAACGCATCGGTTTCGCCATGAATGGACGGGTCATTTTCCTGCACGCGTCGGTTGTGGCCTTTGCCAAGAATGTTGCCGTGCGAGTCGAAGAGCGCCGCACCGATGGGGATGCCGCCTTCCTCCAGTCCGAGGCGCGCTTCCTTGATTGCCACGGCAAGGAGTGCTGAATAATTGGTGTTCATTTTCTTCTGCGATACAATGTACGTTCCTTATTGATAAATTGGAAGGTGTATCGGCTGTGCGATCGAACATGGGCAAGAGGTCCAGCTGGTTGGTCGGTTGAAAAAGTCCTTGACATTCGGTGGTTCTCTTTCTATATTTTGTTGGTCAATTTCTCATCATCACGTCTGGAGTACAGCCTATTAGAGTTGTTCGGTAAAGGTTTCAGCAAGAGTGTTTCGTATGCTGTGCTCTTGCTTCTTGTGAAAAATGTTGAACCTTTATCGAAGAAAGCAACCGAGGCGGTAGCTCCATTTTTTTTTCAGCCCGCCCGGATTCATGGAATGGATACCCCGACTTTCGTGTTTGAGAATACACAACGCAGAGGGACGACTATGATACAACGACTCACACTCCCCATAGGTGTTCTTGCGGCGAGTGCGTTCATGGTTGCCGGCAAGTGTCTTTCGGCTGAGCGCACCCAGGCGGTGAAAGTGCTGCAAGCTTCGGAGCAGGCGATCCAAATCGAATTCATTCCGCAGTACCACTCTCCTCGTATTATCAAAGCCAATGACACAGAGTTTGTTGAGTATGATTTCGATGAGTCGGTATCCCTTGCTTCGCCACGCGATGCCGGCGCTCCCGAGCTGAAGTACAAACAAGAACCGCTGGGCTTTCAAGCGAAGGAAGGCAACGTAGTGCAAGTTGTAGCTGCGGACTATGAGGAGATTCCGAATGTGTTACTGAAGCCCACGCCGACATTACACACGAAGGACGAAATGCTTGTTGTGAAGGAGTATGCGATAAATCCTGTACGTTACGCTGAAAATCGTTTTCTTCCCGGCAGTATTGCTGAGCTTTCTCCCGTAAGCCACGTGCGGAGCATGTTCATCGGCGGCGTGAAGTTCTTTCCTCTTCAATACAATCCACTCACAAAAACACTGCGGAAGTACAGCCGCATCGTCGTCGAGGTTGTGTATCAGCCTTCGACTGTGCCGAGGATTCGGACGGGGGATGCGGCGATGTTCCATGGAGCGCTTCTCAACTTTGCTCAGGCAAAGCAGTGGATGTACGGATCGCCGCGGGCGGCAAGCTCCCCTGCAGGCACGCCGAGTGTGTTGAGTACTGGAAGGTGGTATCGCCTCACCGTTGCGGAGGAGGGAATGTACGCGCTCGATGCAAGTTGGTTCACAGCAAACGGCATCAGTCTGACGGGCGTCAATCCAAAGACGATTGAGATCTATGGCAATAGTGGAGAGGAGTTGCCGGAGAACGTTGCCGCGCCGCGACCCGTTGATCTGGTTGAAAACGCCATCTACGTCGAAGGAGAAGAGAACGATCGGTGGGATCCGACTGATCGTGTTATCTTCTACGGCAGGGGCGTTCAGGGAATCAAATACGATCCCAATGCAAAAACAATTCGTCATTACATTCACCATTACGGACGACTAAACTACTACTGGCTCCGCTTCGGGGTACGCAACGGGAAGCGTATGGCGGTACAACAATCGCTCCAAGATCCTCCGACGGTCGTGCCGAACAAATTTCTCGACGCGGTGTTTGTCGAGCCGGACACGTTCAATATTCTGAAATCAGGCAAGCATTGGTTCAGCAACCCGCTAAGCCCCGGGGGTTCTTTTGTGCGAGCATTGCCGTTGCGTGGGATGATTGCAACCGAGCCGCGGCTCTACCGGTACTCACTTGCTGCGAGTTTTAATCACAGTTCAACCTTCACCGTACGCGAGCATGACCAGATCATCGGCGTGCATGCGTTTTCGGCGCCGGACATTCTGAGCGAGAGCACGCTCGGACGCCTTACCGTCTATGAGGTGTCGGGCACGTTTCCTGTTACGAACAACACAAGTCAAATACGATTCGAATTCAACTCGCCGAACTCGGGGGCAGTCGGCTACTTCGATTGGCTCGATATCGTGTACTGGCGTACCTTCGCTCCCGATAATGGCAATGCGCTGCGGTTTCGCTCCCCGGACACGAACGGTGTTGTTGAGTATCAGTTGGGTCAATTCTCTGGCGCGGCAGCAGTGTTCAACGTTACCGACTATGCAAATGTCAAGCGGGTGAGTTGGGCAGGTGGATCGTTCCGTGCGGCGGAGACGAGGGGAAACGTCTCCGAATACGCGGCGGCGAGCAACGGCGGGTACCGCACGCCGCTTGCAGTGACGAACATCCCAAATCAAGACCTCCGCGGTATTACACAGCGCGTTGATTTCATCATTGTCACTTCTCCCGAATATATGAATGCGGCAAATCGGCTCAAGGCGCATCGCGAATCTCCTGCGCATGGCAACCTGCGCACGCTCATTGCCGATGTGAATCTGATTTACAACGAATTCGGTGGCGGCATTCCGGATGTGACAGCGATCCGCGACTTTCTAAAATACGCCTACGAGAATTACGGTACCGACTCGACGCGTCCGCGGTTCGTGTTGTTTCTTGGACAGGGTTCGTACGATTACAAAGGGGTGTTCGGCAAAACCAGCTATGTTCCGACATGGCAGACGGATGAGTCGTTCGACGACATTAGCAGCGCGGCGACAGATGATTACTATGTTCGATTTAGTCCAAACAGCGCGATGCCCCATTTGGTGAGTGGGAGGCTCAACGCACGCAGCACGCAACAGGCAGATTTCCTCGTGGACCGCATCATCGCCTACGACACTCGATCCGACAGGGGCGAATGGAAACTGAGAGGAGTGTTTGTTGCCGACGATGGACAGGGAGAATTCTGGGAGGGAGACCTCCATACGAGTCAGGCGGAGATTGTTGCCGAGCTGTCCACGCCGGATGTTTTCGAGAAAGTGAAAATCTACACTGAGGAGTACACAACTGTGCAATCCTCACAGGGTCGTCGCAAACCCACAGCCTACCAGGAGATCATAGATCAGATCAATCGTGGAGCGTTGTTCATCAACTTCACTGGTCATGGTAATCCGGTTGTTTGGACTCATGAAAGTGTTTTCAGTGTGCCTACGTCCATTCCTCTGTTGACGAATGCGAATCGTCTCTCCTACTTTTTTGCTGCAACGTGTAACTTCTCGCAATTCGATGATCCAAGTCGTCAGACGGGCAGCGAGCAGCTCATGATGCGTGTCAGTGGAGGCGCTATCGGCGTGATTTCAGCGACGCGCAAAGTGTACTCACAGCAGAATTTTGCGCTGAATAGAGAGATATTCAATTCGATGTTCAGAACTGAAGGAGGCAATCTCATAGTTGATCGTGTTGCCACGGGATTGTTTCTTGCAAAGGTCGCCGGGGGCAGCGGGGACGTGGCTAATGATGAGAAATACTTTGTCCTCGGTGATCCGACAATGCAGCTTCAGTTTCCGCGCCGTCGCGTTGTCGTTGATCAAATCAATGAAGAGCCTGTTGATACTGTCGGCGGCTTGGAGCGAATAAGCCCGATTCAATTGAAAGCGCTTGCACATACGACCATGCGCGGCACGGTGCGAACCGACGCCGGTGTCATTGACAGCTCTGTCTCCGGCCGCATGACGATCGTCGTCAAAGACGCGACGCAAAGGGTTCGGATTCCAACGTTCGGTAGTTTCAGCTATCGAAGCGCAGGCGCGACAATCTTCAAAGGCGAGAATTCCGTATCACGAGGGAGATTCAACGCAAACTTCATTGTGCCGAAGGATATCTCCTATGCCGATTCGACGACGCGGGGAAGAGTCGTCGCATATTTTTCCAACGGCTCCAACGACGGTGCGGGCTACACGTCGAAAATTTGGATCGGCGGTAGCGATTCGACTGCGCAAGCGGACAGCGTCGGTCCGTCGCTCAAGATCTACCTCGGTAATTCCTACGAAAGCAGTCTCAGCTTCCGACCGGGCGATGTTGTGAACGACAAGCCGACTCTGTATGTTGACCTCGTTGATTCGAGCGGTATCAATACGTCAACCTCCGGCATCGGTCACCGCATCGAAGCGTGGATCAACGAAAACCCGCAAGGCATAGACCTGACGAACTTCTACACGAGCAAGCTCGATAATTTTCAAGCGGGTACGGTGACCTATCCGCTGCGCGATTTGCCGAACGGCCGCAACACGATCCGGGTGCGTGGATGGGATACTTACAACAACGCACGAACGGCTGAGACCTTTTTTGAAGTGCTCTCAAGCGATAAGCTTGCAGTCGTTGAGGTGATGAACTTCCCCAATCCGTTTTCGAAGACGACCGCGTTCACCTTCAAACACAACCAAGCTGTGCCCGTGTCAGCCACTGTGAAGGTGTACACTCTCGCCGGTCGCCTGATTCAGACTATCGAGCACCCGATTGCCAACGATCCGTTCGTTTCGATTTCGTGGGACGGGCGCGACAGGGATGGCGATGAGATAGCGAACGGTGTCTATTTGTACAAGCTGCATGTGCGCACGCTTGACGGAAGATTCAACAGCGAGGTGCTTGGGAAGCTTGCGATTGCAAAGTGAAGATTTTACACGACAATACGATAACCTATTTGTAGGAGGAGCTATGAAAACAATTCTCAGGGGGATGGTCTTTCTCGCATTTGTAGTTGCGTGCGGCGAAGCCGCGCGGGCACAGGGTGAGTCGGCAGTGCCTTTTCTGTTGATCGCGCCGAACTCGCGTGCCGCGGGCATCGGGGAAGCAGGCACCGGTTCGGTGGACGATGCTTCGGCGATCTTCTGGAATCCGGCGGCGCTGGCGTTCATGCGGGGGCAAGAAGTAACACTCACCCATGCGAACTGGCTGCCGCAATTCGGTCTGTCCGACCTCTTTTATGAGTATTTGAACTATCGCAACAGCATCGAGAGCCTCGGCGGCACGATCGGTGGAAGCGTGACGTACTTGAATCTTGGTTCGTTCGTTCGGACAAATGCTCTCGGTCAGGAAGAAGGAGAGTTCAAGGCGTTCGAGTTTGCTGTTACGTTGGGGTATTCGACGAAAGTGTTCGAAGACCTCGGGCTTGGCGTCAATGTGCGCTTCATTCACAGTGCACTCTCTCCCCGCGGCGCAGGAACCGAACAAGCGTCCGGCAAAGCCAGCACCGTGAGCTTCGACGTCGCATTGATGCACAAGACGTCGCTGTTCGACCTCCCACTCAGCCTTGGCTTGAACCTTTCGAACATCGGACCGAAAGTTACGTATATCAA
The DNA here is from genome assembly GCA_964444145.1 of uncultured Chitinophagales bacterium. Lineage (GTDB taxonomy): Bacteria > Bacteroidota > Ignavibacteria > UBA10030 > UBA6906 > CAADGV01. The sequence goes on along the minus strand of CAYUFU010000060.1, from coordinate 10,663 downwards.
CCGCGCACAAGCAGATCCACTCCCCACACAACTGAGGATTGGCATGGGCTTGAAAATCTTTGAGGACGAGTACAACAGCCTCACCTACTCGTTGGATTTCAGCCGCTTGCTCGTTCGTCGCCGCGCCGACGGAACGTCCGATGGGTTGCCCAAAGCCCTTTTTACTGCATGGGGTGACGGCAGTGGCTTGAAAAAAATCAACGCTGCAACAGGCGCCGAGTATTGGTACGGCTCGCCGCGACTGATTGCGCTGCGCTTCGGGCGATTCTTCGAAGATCCGAAATACGGCAACCGGAATTTCTGGACGTTCGGGGCAGGCTTACGATACGATATTTTCGGATTCGATTTCAGCTACATCTCGGCAGCCGAAGGGCACCCGCTCTCCGACACCATCCGCTTCTCGCTGCTCATCGGCTGGGATAACGCGACGCTGTAGCCAATAAAAAAGAGTGGGACCACACAGATTGCACTAATGCACACAGCATGAAGAAAACAATGCGTGTGCATTCGTGAGTCCTGTGGTTTGCCTTTCTGTGTTCCCATTTCTGTAGAACGAACCTCGAATGACTTTCGGAAAAATTCTTCTCGCTGTAATAGTTACCATCAATCTCGCTGCGGCGCAGAATCTGAGTCACCCCATGATGGCTTCGCGGGAAGACGCTCGTCCGTTTCCGCGCCACTTTCGGGCGGTGGCTGATACGATTGACGTGCTCGCAGTGATGGTACAATTCCAAACCGACACCGATACTCGCACGACCGGCAATGGACAGTTCGATCTTTCAACGCCTGCCGCCATTGGGCTGGATTCTCCGCCGCACAATCGCCGCTACTTCGAAGATCATTTGACATTTCTCGCGAATTACTTTCGCAGAGTTTCAAAGAATAAGCTGGTGATTCGAGCGACACTTGTTGACAGCGTCTTCACGCTTGCAGACCAAATGTCGCGTTATAGCCCGCCGAAGAGCGGACCGAACACTGTCGTCGGCGATCTTGCACGCGATACGTGGAGGAAGGTGGATAGTGCGGGTCGGGTCGCGGATTTTGCGCGCTATGAATGTTTCGTTGTCTTTCATGCAGGTACGGGCCGCGATGTTGATGTCACGTCTGTACTTGGCTTCGACCCGACGCCGCTCGATATTCCCTCGCTGTATCTTGGCTTGAGCGCATTCAAGAGCTTTTATGGGTCAACCTTCGAGGGTATCGCCGTTCGAAACGGTTTTCGCATTACCAACAGCATCATTATTCCGGAGACGGAAACACGAGACTTGTCGGGCAATATCCTGCGGCTTGGGATCAACGGTTTGCTTTGTGCATCGGTCGGGAACTTTCTCGGGCTGCCGGATTTGTTCAATACAAACGACGGACGTTCGGGCATAGGACGATTCGGCTTGATGGACGGGCAGGCGATTTTCAGTTTTGCCGGCGCATTTCCGCCCGAACCTTCGGCATGGGAAAAATACTGGCTCGGATGGATTCAACCGATTGTCTTGTCGTCGGGCGAAAGACTGTTGCAGCTTCCCGCGGCCTCCGTAGCTGATACGATCTATCGAATTCCTGTCAGCGCGTCTGAATATTTTCTCGTGGAGAATCGCAATCGTGATTGGGCGCGCAATGGTCAGCGCGTCACCATCTCATACAACAACACGATCAGCCAGCGATCGTATCAACGCGACACTGTCGGATTCGAGGCGTTCAACTTGACTGACATTCGTGGGAACATCATTGACGTGGACGATTTCGATTGGAGCCTGCCCGGCGGCGTGAGTGCAACGACCAATGAGTTCTTTGACGGCGGCATCCTCATCTGGCATATTGACGAGACGATCATCGCACAGGGTCTCGCGACAAACGGCGTGAACGCAAATCCCAATCGGCGCGGCGTTGACGTGGAAGAAGCCGACGGCTCGCAAGACATCGGACAATCGTACGGACAATTCCAACCCGGCAGCGGCAGTGAAGAGGGAACGGCGCTCGATTTTTGGTTTCAAGGAAATATCGCGCCCGTCTACCGTAACGAGTTTTCCGCAACGAGCTACCCCAACAACGCGAGCAACAGCGGCGCAACAAGCCATTTCACGATCCGCGCCATAAGCCCGCGCGGTGCACGAATGACCGCGCGTGTGGTTGTAGGAGATGCAGTGCAACTCTTGTCCGGGTTTCCAAAGCAGGTGGGAGTCAAGTTCACACATCCATCCCTGACAATCGGTTCTGTCGGTACTCCGAGTGTTCCAGCGATCTTCTTGGCGACGACACGAGACCCATCGTTACGTCCATTGCTGCGTCCGATCTCCGCTCCGCTATCAGCTTCATTGTTTGCATGGAAATCGGATGGCAGTCCCGTTCTGCCGACCGAGGTCTTCGCGCAGACAACCGGACCTGTGGCTCCACCGTACCGCGGAAGCCCCGCGATTGCCGACCTCAATTCAGATGGACTCAAGGAAGTCGTTGTTGCAGATGGGAGAAGCGACGCCGGTGTTCTATATGCATACCAAACCATTCCGAGAAGTGCCGATAGTCTCGCGGAGCTTCTCTTTCAGCGGCAAGTATCCCGACGTCTCACGACGTCGCCGCTCATTACCGATTCGGTGATTGCGGTAGGGGCGTCGCGAGCAACGGTCTATATCCTTGCTCGCACTGGTGCCATCAGGGACAGCATCACAATACAACAGGATACGTCCGATGTTGTCGGCATTGCGTCGCTTGACAATGCTCGTACGATCGCGTTTACGACTGCTGGTGGACGATTCTTCACAAACTCGATCAGTGTTGTGCCTGACGCGGCAGGGCTTTTGGAAACCAATGTGATTGGAGCGGTCCCGCCTGTTGCAGGTGTGTTGGGCGGTCGGCTTACTGTTGTGACAGCGAGTAACGACAGACGCATAATTGCGCCCGGCATGAAAGGGTTTCCGGTACAGGTTGACGCGCCGATCAACAATCCGCTGGCGCTCGCCGATATTGATGCCGACGGCAACCGCGACATCATCGTCTTTGTTGGAAACGCGATCCACGCGTACAACTACGCGGGGGCAGTGCTCGACAATTTCCCCAAGCAAATTCCTTCGTCGGCGCGCATCGCATCGAACCCCGTCGTTGCGGACCTTGACGGCGATGGCGATGTTGAGGTCGTCGCAGTGAGTGAGGATGGACTTGTTGTTGCATACGACAAGAACGGGCACATGGCACGAGGATTTCCATTACAAGCGGGAATCGGAAAGCACTCTGTTGCCGCGTTTGCTTTGCGGGACACCATGATGCTCGCCGTGGCATCGTCGGAAGATGGTTCGGTTGCGGCATGGCGAACCGGCGTCGCTCGCGGCGTGCCGACGATTCCATGGGGAGAGTATCAACGCGACGCGCAACATACCGGGCTTGCGATCGAGCCGCTGACAGGGACGTCATTGAGTAGCGCGTTCTTTCCAAAAGATCGCGCCTACAACTGGCCCAATCCCGTCACCGATGGCAAAACATTCATCCGCTACTTCGTCAAAGAGAACGCGACGGTGAAAATACGAATCTTCGACTTGGCAGGCGATATGGTGGCGGAGATGAGCGCTCCCGGAATCGGCGGCGTTGACAACGAAGTGGAATGGAACGTTGGCGGCGTGCAGAGCGGTGTCTATCTCGCGCGGATCGAAGCAACCAGTGGTGGGAAGAGCGAAACCGCAATTGTGAAAGTGGCGGTGGTAAAGTGACTACTCATTGGTCATTTGTGATTCACACCCTCAGCCGGCTCTTTTCGTTTTCCTTTTTCCTCTTTCATTTCTCCTTCTCCCAAGAGGCTTATCACCCCGAGCTTGACTGGAAAACCATCGAGACGAAGAACTTTCTCGTTCATTATCACGATGGCGCAGAGCGAACAGCCAAAGCAACCGCGAAGATAGCCGAAGACATTTTCGAGCCGATTACATCACTCTACAATCACAAACCCGATCAAAAAGTCAGCTTCATCATCAAGGACTACGACGACTACTCGAACGGAGCGGCATATTTCTACGACAACAAGGTCGAAATTTGGGCGCCGAGCATGGACTTTGATTTTCGCGGCACGCACAACTGGTTGCGCAACGTCATCACGCACGAGTTTACGCACATTGTGCAAATCCAAACGACGATGAAGTTCGGACGACGGATGCCGGCGCTGTACCTGCAGTGGCTCGGTTACGAATCCGAACGCCGCCCCGACGTGCTCTACGGCTATCCGAACATTATTGCCTCATATCCGATTTCGGGATTCCTCGTGCCTGCCTGGTTTGCGGAAGGCGTCGCACAATACAACCGTCCGCAGTTGCGATACGATTTTTGGGACTCGCATCGCGATATGATTTTGCGTTCGTACGCTCTTGCCGATTCGATGCTGACGTGGAATCAAATGGGGGTGTTCGGCAAAACAAGTCTCGGCAACGAATCGGCGTACAACGCCGGCTTCGCCTTTGTGCACTACCTCGCGCAAACATACGGCATCAACAAGCTCAACGAAATCTCGCGCAATCTCTCGTCGCTGGGCGCTACAACGATTGACGGTGCAATCGAAAAAGCCATTGGCAAGCATGGCGAGGTTGTTTACAACGAATGGCGCGACGAGCTGAAACGTGAATACAACGAGCGCGTCCGCGCGATTCGAGCACTGCGTGTCGAAGGCGTGCCGCTGTTGTTCATAGACGACAAAGAGACATTCGAGAAGCTCGGCCAACCTATCGAAGGCAAGCCGATCTTCGCGCTCTCGAGCGGACTGACACATCAGCATCGCGATCGATGCGCCTTGTTTGTCGAAACCGGCTTTGCCGATCGCTACCCGACATTCTCACCCGACGGCAAGAAGCTTGCGTTCGTCAGCACCATGGGCGCTCCGTCTCTCGGCCAGTCGAAGCTCGTCGTTGCAGAAGTTGGCGGGAAGTACAAAGTACTTCAAGCCGGCGTCGGCAACGAAGTGAGTTGGTCGCCCGATGGAAAGAAACTGTACTACTCACGCACCGCAACGCACAACCCGCACTTCTCCAGTCAATCGGATTTGTACGTGTATGATATTGATAAAGAGGAGGAGACGCGCTTGACCTTCGGGTTGCGAGCAATGACGCCGAGCGTTTCGCCGGACGGAAAACGGCTCGCGTTTGTGGTGGGGAAGGATGGCAGTTCGAACCTTGTGGTCGCACATGTTGAATCGTTGGCAATCCCGATCAGAACTGCGCAGTGGTCGTTACAAGAGGATGGATGTTACTACACAGACCTTGGGACGACGCGTGTGGCTATTGCAAGAAGACTCACGTCGCATAAGTCAGGCGAGCAAGTCTACGCGCCGAAGTGGAGTCCGAAAGGAGATCGCATCGTGTTCGATTGGTCGGTGCGCGACGGTCGCGACATCGCCTGGATACATCCCGACGGCGGCGAGGTGGAGTTTGTCGTGCGCGGCGACGATGATGCGCGCAACGCGGTGTTCACCCCCGACGGTGCCCGCATGCTCTTCAATTCGGATCGAACGGGCATCTTCAACATTTACGCAATGGACGTTGCGACGAGAGCCATCAGTCAACTGACGAACGTTCTTGGCGGCGCGTTCATGCCGACAATCAATGCCGACGGTAGACTGGTGTACTCGAATTACACGAGCAAAGGCTACAAGCTCTACGTGCTTGACAATCCCAAAGCGATTCAGGCTGAGGATGCACACTACTTGACGATGTCGAACTCTGAAAGCGCGCTCCCACGCCCGCAGCTTGTTCAATTCGCCGGCGATGCCACCGATGTGTTTGATTGGCAGCAGCTGCGCTCGTATGACGACTCGAATGCCGATGGACCATCGCGCCAGTACAAAAGCGTTTTCACGAGTCTGTCGTTCGTACCGTTTCTCCGCTTCGATAACTACAACACGAAGAATACGGTGATTGATAATTTCAAAGGCGGCGTGTATCTCTTTTCAAACGACGTGCTGGACAAGGTGGGTCTTTTTGCCGGCGCCGCGCTCAATACCAAATTCGAACGCGATCTCTTCGCAACGTTTCGCTACACGGGAAAGCTGCCGTTGTTTTATCAACTGGGCCTTGAGCCTGTGACCTCACTCGAAATGTATAATATTACAAGGAAGACGGATAATTTTGTCACGCTCAATCCCAATTATCCGCCGAGTCCGGTGAATGTATCGTATCAACTCACAGAATTCGACGTGGCGCTGACGCAAACGATCGCGCCGAACGTGGCAAGCATCGAGTTACGCTACGCGCACAGCCGCTACACATCCACGATCGAGACATTCACTGCCGTTATTGATAGCCCCCGCTCGACGTTGTTTACCGGTACGGATTTTTTGTATCTCATCGGCAATACCCTCTCGCTGAAGCTCGATGTGAATGCCACTGCGCGGTCGAACACATCCGAGATCAACCCCGTTGGTCGCAAGATCACGTTCCTGTTGGCGAGGGAATTGAACAAATTCAACGGGGATGGTGAGTACGATCAGCAAAAGCTTCAACAAGGCTTGCTGGTGCCATCGTATCAGAACCTCAACTTCACGCGCGTCGAGTTGAACTGGCGAGAATTCATCCCGTTCTTTTTCAAACACCACACGCTTGCCCTCAAACTCCGCGGCGGCTCGATTCTCGAACGCACCGTGGACGGCTTTTTCGACTTTTACGCAGGCGGGCTGGTTGGGATGAAGGGCTATCCGTTCTATTCGATCAGCGGAAATGAGATTGCGGTTGCGGGATTGGAGTACCGCTTTCCGCTCGTCGAGAATATTGACGTGCGACTCGGACAGGTGTACTTCGACAAGTTCTACGCCTCGGTGTTCGGCGATTTCGGCAACGCATGGAACGGCAACGCAACGCGGCTCAAGGATTTCAAAGCGGACGCGGGAATCGAGTTGCGGCTCGAGGCATTTTCGTGGTACTCCTATCCGACAAGAATTTTTGTCAACGCAGCGTACGGATTCAACAAGTTCAATCGCATCGTCAACGGAGCGCCGGTGCCGTATGGGAAAGAGATGCGATTCTATTTCGGCGTGCTGTTCGGGTTTGATTTCGATTGATGTGTTTTCCACAATAGGGAGTTGCTTCGATGAAGTGGGGAAGTGTTAGTCTGCTGGTTCTGCTTTCGTACTCACAGAATCTTGTTGGAGGGGAAGCCGAGCGCTCGGTGGTTCTTCGACGCACGGAACGAGTCTTTGTCGTGACGGGAGATGTTCGTACGGATTTGTTTGCTGCGCAACACCTCTCCAGCACGACCGTGCAACAAGGCGATCATGTATCCAGTGACGTGGGACGTAAGTCGCCCTGGCTCGCGGCAGGGCTATCGGCTGTGCTTCCGGGTGCAGGAGAATATTACGCCGAGAGTTATTGGAAAGCCGCGGTGTTCCTCGCTGTTGATGTGACGTTGATTGCGCTCGCATATTCGTTCGATAAGAAAGCCGACCGGCAGGACGCAACCAATGCGCAGTTCGCGGACGAACATTGGAGTGTCGTGCGCTACGCCGAAAAAACGTTTGATGCATTTCCGGAAATAGATCGCTCGCGCTATGCGGGCTTGATCAGCGCCAACACCAGTTTGCCACCCTGGGAACGTGTGGACTGGAATCTCTTGAATCAACTTGAGCGCGAGGTTGGTTCTGGCGCAGGCGATATACGACGATCATACTCACACACGCTACCTCGACGTCCTGAGCAGCAATACTACGAATTGATTGGAAAGTATGGCCAGTACACGCTCGGCTGGGATGATCACACCGGCGCGTACAATCCTTACGAGTCTCAGAATACCGGTCGGTTCAGCTTCTACGCAGGCGAGCGAGCGAAGGCGGAAGATTGGTATGCAACGGCGAGTACGTTCGTCACGGTCACGATCATCAACCACTTGCTCAGTGCTGCCGATGCGGCATGGACTGCGAGTTCATTCAACAAACAGCTTCACGCCTCGATGCGCTTACAGCGCGTACCGACGGTCGGTGGCTATGCAACCGTGCCGGTTGCGAGGATGGAGTATTCCTTCTGATGCCGGGGTGCAGAGCGATTCGCCCGAATGGCTCGTTTCCCCGACAAGACCGACACTGGAGTGTTCGTCTATAAGAGTTACTTTGGCACGCGCAGCATCACGTAGAACGCCGCCCCGAGGAAAATCAAATTCGCAAGCCATGCAGTCAGCAGGGGAGGAATATCGCCGTTGTAGCCGAACACCTGACTGACCTTCATAAAAATCAAGTAGATAAAACAGATCAAGAGACTGATTCCCAACTGCACCCCAATGCCCCCGCGCCGCTTCACCGAAGCGAAGGGAACGCCAAACAGTACCACGATCACCGACGCGAACGGGAAAGAAACCTTGCTGTAGAAATCCACCTGCCACTGCGCGACGTTCTGTCCTGCCCGCTTTTGATTCTCGATGAAACGTTCCAATGTTCGGTAGTCCATTTCGTCGGGCTGCTCTTGCTTCTTGCGCAAGTCCTCGGGATTGAAGTGGAGATCGTCCGCGGGTTGAGTCACGAATTGCTCTAACAATTCCTTCTCGCCGGTGAACCACCGCTTCGTTCCGTTTCTCAAAATCCATCGCCCGCCGGTCGTGTCCCATTCCATCGTGTGCGCATCGACGCGAGCGACAAGCATCGTGGAATTCGTATCGCTGAAATCCTGAATGCTGACGCGGCTCGCAATTTCGCGCATATCGTCGAAATAGCCGATGGAAAGAATACGCGTCGGCGAATCCTGCACGTAGATGTTTGCGCCGGATCCGCTGATGGTGTTTTTTGCCAAATAGATCCGCTCGATGGTCAGCTTTTTCTTGTTTGCCTTCGGCACGATCCAGCCGTTGAAATAGACCGACCCGAGGCTGACGATGAACGCGACAATGATGTAGGGAACCATGAGTCGAAACAGGCTTGCCCCTGTTGCTTTCATCGCAGTCCATTCGTTCTGTGTCGAGAGGCGGGCGGTGACGAAGAGACTGGCGAGCAGCATAGCGACCGGCATGATGAGCTTGATAATCTCGGGAAGGAAATAGAAATAGTAGGTTGCGATGATCGTGGTCGTCGCTTTGCGGTCAATGAAGTCGTCGAGATTCTCCATTGCGTCAATCACGACGAAGATGACCAGCACGGCGATCAGCGAGAAGAACGCGGTGACGAGATATTGCCGGACGATGTAGCGGTCAACGAGTTTCATTCAGTCGAGGTTGCTGAAACTGACGCGTTGTCGGGCAAATCACTGCGCCACCGCTTCGGGATGAGCCGCCGCAGGAAACTCCAATCAATCACGACCGTCTCCTTGCCGACGCGAATGGTGAGAGCGATGCCGACGATGCCGAGCAGAATATTCGCACTCCACATTCCCCAGAACGGCGAGATGGCATCGCGGTCGGCGAGTTTTTCGCCACCGATCAGAAATGCCCAATACAGAAGGAAGAATCCCATACTCAGCGTTGCCGCGATCCCGAATCCACCGCGCTTGGCCATGATGCCGAGCGGTACGCCAATGAGCACGAAGACAATGCACGCGATGGGGATCGAGTATTTCTTATGAATCTCCACTTTGTACTGGTCTGCTTGTTTGCCGATCATTTCGACGCGCAGCAAATCGTTTTGGATCGTGGAACTCATCAGGCGCGCGCGAGTTACTGCCGGCTCGGTTCCCTGAATGGGATTGTAGGTGAGGGCATTCCGCTTGAAGGCGTTTGCGAAGAGCGTCGGGGCTTGCGCCACGCCCGGCGATTGCTGCGGAGCGGCTCGCCCGGTGAGAAGCCGCTGCATGTCCTGCTCGACGATGGTCTGAATCCCGGAATCCAGCGAGCGCTGAACGCGTTGCAGACTGTCGACAATGTGACGCATGGTCTGCGCGCTCAACTCGCGGTCGCCGCGCATCACAGTGCCTTCTTCCGTGCGCTCGAAGTCAAAGCCTTGTACATCGGTCACGATGCGGTGTTTTTGGAAGCGGATGCGCTTGTATTCCTTCATCGCGCTCAAATCCAATTCGTGTATTTCCCCGTTCTGCAAATCCATGATGAGTTTGCGCACATCGGCAGAGAACGAAATCGTGCCGCGCTCGGCAGTGATGACGACGTTCGAATTCGGATTCGTGTAATCGTAGAGTGTGATGCCTTCCAGGTCGTTGCTGTTTTCGAACGTCTTGTGCACCAACATACTATAGCCTTGAATCTCCTGAGAGAAGAGCCCCGCCACGAGGTTGAAGGTGGGGCGTTTGCGGCGGATGTCCATCGTCAGGGTTTTGGCTTTGTGATTCGCCTCGGGAAGGATGTCGTTGTTGAATGAAATCAGAAGCACGCAGAGGACCGTTGCAGCGAGGACGATGGGCGCCATCATTTTGTAAATGCTCGCACCGCTTGCCTTCATCGCGGTAATTTCGTTGCGCGAGGAGAGATCGCCGAACGCCATGAGCACGGCAACGAGGACGGACATTGGGACGGCGAGGACAAGCATCCATGCGAGGTTGAGGGTGATAAGCTCGAGGATCGTCCACATGCTCAAGCCTTTGCCCACGAGTTGATCAATGAACTTCATGACGAACTGCAGGAGGAACAAGAACATGAGCGTGCAGAGTGAAAAGATGAACGGTACGATGTGCGCTCGCAGAACGTACAACGAAAGATGTCGGGGGAAGAATTTCATGATCTAATATATGAAAATGCGCGATGCCTTTTGACCTCTCCGCCCTCGCTCGACCTCACCTGC
>CAYUFU010000059.1:0-23888 GCA_964444145.1 uncultured Chitinophagales bacterium | reverse complement strand
GTTGATCCACCGATTTGCAACTCTCCACACCCTTCGTTATTATTCAAGCGTCGAAATCCCTCCCCTCGGGTTTTATTCTCTCAATCAACTCAACCACGAACAACCGACTATGAATCAGAACCGCATCCCATCACCAAAATTCATGACGCTCGAGCGTCATATCATGGAAGAAGAAGCAAAACACCCGCATGCAACAGGAGAGTTCTCGGGATTACTGCATGCCCTCTCCCTTGCCGTCAAACTGGTCTGGCGCGAAGTCACGAAAGCGGGACTCGTGAATATCCTCGGCAAAACCGATCGCATGAACGTGACAGGCGACGAGGTCAAGAAGCTCGATGAGTTTGCCGACGAGACGATTTACAAGGCGATGGATCACGGCGGGCATTTGTGCGTGATGGCATCGGAAGAGAACGAAGACCTGTTGCACATCCCCGATCATTATCACCACGGGAAGTACGTGCTGCTCTACGACCCACTCGACGGTTCAGGCAATATTGACGCGAACATCACCGTGGGAACGATTTTTTCCATTCTCATGCGCGTAACGAATTCAGGCAGGGGAACAATGGACGACGTGTTGCAGCCCGGCTACAAACAAGTCGCCGCAGGCTATGCCCTATACAGTTCGAGCATGATGTTCGTCTATTCGACGGGTCACGGTGTCCACGGCTTTACACTCGATCCATCAGTGGGCGAGTTTCTTCTCTCTCACGAAAACATTCGCATGCCGCAGCGCGGCGCAATCTATGCGGTGAACGAAGGCAACTACAACAAGTGGGACCCGAACGTCAAGCGGTACATTGATTGGATGAAAGCGGAAGACAAAGCCGACAATCGGCCGTACTCACTTCGCTACATCGGCTCGCTGGTCGCCGATGTGCATCGCACACTGATGTACGGCGGCATCTATTGCTATCCTGCCGACAAGAAGAATCCGAACGGCAAGTTGCGGCTCTTGTACGAAAACAATCCGCTTGCCTACATCGTCGAGAATGCGGGCGGCGCTGCCTCCGACGGCACGCAACGCATCATGGACATCGTCCCGACGAAGCTGCACCAGAAAACGCCCCTCTACATCGGCAGCGGGGATGACGTCCGCATTGCTGAAGAGTTCATCGCTGGAAGACGATAGGTTCGGAAGCTGCAAAACGAAACGCCCCGACTCATGTGAGTTCGGGGCGTTCGCTTTTTTGCGGTTTGGGACTTTACAATCCTCTCAATTTCGCACGCGCGCGCTTCACCAACGGACTCGATGGATACGTTGCAACCAAATATTGCAGCGCTTGTTTTGCTGCGGCTTTGTTCCCCATGGCGATGTACGCATTGCCGAGCATCAGTTGCGCATCGTCGGCTTTGTCCGAACCTCCCATTGCAGCGACGCTTTCGAACTGCTGAACCGCGTCGCTGAATTTTTTCATCGCGAAGTACGACTCGCCAATCCAGTAACGGCAATTATCCGCGAGGTCATCGCCAATGCCCGCGCTCAACAGCGAGCTGAACTGATCCACTGCATCTTGATATTGCCTATTGCGAAATTTCGATAGCGCACTCTCGTAACCTGGGTTCACGCCCGTCGAGGTCGTTGGTGTCGGCGTTGCGTTACCTCCTGCCGGTGTTACGGTGCCTCCGGTTCCTCCTGAAAGCTCACTCATCCGCGCTGCCAGGTTACGATTCTCCGCAGAAACATTCTCTAATTGTTGCGAGAGCTTCCGGTTTTCTTGCGTGAGACTGTCAATCCGGTATTCCAACAGCGCCGCCGTCGAAATCGAAGGCGTTGCGTCCCATGAATCCTCACTCTCCATCGTACCCTCTTGAACCGTTCCGCATCCGAATACCATCAACGCACAACCCGCCGCGACGGCAAGAAGCAGTGTGCGAAACCGTACATCCTTCATGTCTATTCTCCTTGATTGAGTTATGTGGGCTTGCACTCTACATCTACGAATCGTAGGGGCAAACTCTCATCCAATGTATCAAACGCTTGCTGGAAAATCAAGGAACTCACCGCGAGACGCTCTTCATGTACGGCTGATACTTATTCCACACCAGTAATCCTGATGCATCAGAAAGGGGCTTTTTTAGGCATAAGGCTGGGTGTTCCAGTGCAATCACCCGCGGGCTTTCACAAAACAGATTACCGCACCAGCGACTGCACGTACTTCGCAATCTTCCGACAAATCTGGTCAACCACCGCATCCGGCACGCCGTCCGCGTGTTTCGATTGCAGCCGCATGTCGCAAATCTCATTCACATAGTCAACCGTAACGAACCGCGCCGTTTCCGTCAGCGCAATCTCCGTCGAGAAAAAATCGAGTTTGCAAATCTCGGCGATGCGTCGGGTAATAGCAAAGAGCGGACGAAGACGGAACCGCGAGATTTCCTGCGCATCGAGCATTCGATAGATATGCGTTGCGTCGTCCCACCAGCACGGGATAACGTTACCGCAGACGAAGAACACGCGGAACCATGCCTTGCTCCCGTCGAGAAACGTCGGCGTGATTTTTTCCTGAAGCAAATACTTATCGTTCTTGTGATGCTGCCGTGTCTCGATGATGTCCCGAAGCGACGCAGCATTCAGCACGACGCCGATGCCGCCGCCCGTCGTGTTCGCCGGTTTGATGATGAAGGGCCAGCCCAAGCTCGCAAGCTCGCTCAAACGCAATTCGATTTCTTTCCGTTTGTTGTACGGAGAAATAATCACCGAGTAGGGAACCTCAACACCTTTCGCGACAAATTCGAGATGCATTGTCGCTTTGTCCGTTGCGCGGTGAATGTAGTCGGGGCGATTGAGGAAACGCGTCGGCGATTTTGCGATGAGCTTGGCAAGCGGTGGGAATTTGTCGTCGCCCTCACCTGCACGGTCGAGAAACGCGGCAAACTTCAGTTCCCCGCGCTGGATCTTTCTGATTGTCTCGTCGGTATTGTGATGAGAAATGGAGTACGACGTCAGTCGCAGCGCTTGCACGCGCTCTTCCAACCGTGCGACGAAATCACGGTCAAGTTCCCAATCCCACGCGATCGCAAGATGAAACACCCTTGCATTCATGTACCGTCGCCCCTTCAGCGAGAAACAAAGACTTTGTATGCCAGCGGTTCGAGCGCGACCACAACTTGCTCCACCGTTTCTTTTGCCACCTCGACGAGTTGCCCATCGAACAGCTCACGCAACTGCACAGGCTGATCGCTGCCGAAGAGTTTCTTGAGCGGAATTTCCACGGGGGTGAACTTCCCCTCGGATGAGAAATTCAGCACAACGATGGCGAAATCTTTTCTTGCAACGCGCGCAAACGCGTACACGTCCTTCTCGTAGCGCGTGTTCAACCGAACCATCGTTCCATGCGCGAGCGCTTTGTTTTCCTTTCTCAGATGAAACAGTTTCTGATACACTTCGCCAACTTCGCGCGAGCGTGCCCAATCAACATCAACCTTCTCAAACAGACCAAGCTTCTTGTCGTTCGCGACTTCTTCCCCCGTGTAGATCAGCGGCACACCGGGCAGTGTATTGACGAGAACCGTCGCGAGTGTCAATCCATCGAGACCGAATTTTTCCACCGCGGGCGCGTCCCACGCGTTCTTGTCGTGATTCGTCGTGAAGCGCATCCGCAGCGCGCCGATGGGAAATTGAAGGGATTCTTTTTTGAGAATATCGTCGAGGATGGTCACGGGGCGCTTGCCTCGGAGCAGCAGGTCGAGTGCATCGTACACATTCCACGAGTAGGTCACATCGAACGCGTTCACGTGATGTTCAGGGAGCGAACCCTCGCTCAGCATCATCACCGGCTTGATGCGGTTCAGTCGCTTGCGCACGTCGTTCCAGAAATCGGTCGGCACCAATTCGGCAACGTCGCAGCGAAACCCGTCAATGCCCACCTCTTTCACCCACCAGACCATCATGTTGCTCATGTATGTGCGCAAGCCTCTGTGGGAATAATCCAAGTCGGCAACATCCGTCCAATCGGCGTTGGGCGCTATGATATTGCCCTTCGCATCCTTCGTGAACCACTCTGGATGTTCGATGATGAGTTTGCTGTCCCACGATGTATGATTTGCGACCATATCAATGATGAGCTTCATGCCGTGTTTGTGTACCGTTGCAAGAAGCTTTTTGAAGTCTGCCATCGTGCCGAACTCGGGATTGACATCATAATAGTCCCGCACTGCATATGGTGAGCCAAGGGTCCCCTTGCGATTCTTCACGCCGACGGGATGAATCGGCATCAGCCACAACACGGTTGCGCCGAGTTCTTTGAGTTCGGGAATTCGTTTCTCAAGTCCAGCGAACGTTCCTTCCTTCGAAAACGAACGAAGATAGACGGAATAGATGCACGCCTTCTTCACCCATTCGGCACTCTTCACCGCGGACGTGCCGTAATATTCGCTTCGTAACAGCTCATCGGTGCGACTCGACTGGATCAATGTGATAGGCTTATAGATTCCTCCACCGCCACCGTAATCCTTCACCAACACAACGAGAAGATTCTCGCCGACGCGCAGCGTCGTATTCAGTTCGACAGCGAATGCGTCGCTATAGCCCTCATGGCTTCCTACTTCAACACCGTTCACCCAGACCACCGCATCGTCGTCAACGCCGTTGAACACTACACTCATCGGCTCCGAAACTTGAGCGACAGTGAATCGTGTGGCGAACCACCCCCAGCCGTCGTAGTTTGCCATGCCGGGATAACCCTCCCAAAATTTCGGTACTTCGACAGTCTTCCACGTCGAACGGTCGGCAGATTCCGCGAACCATTTCGCTGTGATGCCTGATTTGGTAGAATCAATGGTGAACAGCCAACCGCGATCGAGCGAAATTCGTTGTGCGTGGGTCGAGACCGTCATTGCATAAGCAACAATTACGAAGAAAAGTATTGATCGCATCGGATAGTTTTCGCTGATTGAGGAGAAAAGAACTCATTGCATGCCGTCATATCATTGACCGAGGATTGTTCAGACTTAGATTCACAGGGGCAGCGAATACTGAGGATCGTCTTTGGGATGGAATGTCCCGATGATGATAAATGGATTGGGTGCCACAAAATGGTACAGGGCGGTTGTGCCAAGAAACAGATACAAATCTTTCGTTTTAGCAAAGTCGTCCATATACTTCTGCCTGACTTGCTCACATGCCCTGTTCTCGTCACCCTCGTTTCGACGAAGACAATGCCAATACAACTCGCCGGTCTCCCAGTCCTCAATCATCATTGTGCTTTGACGTCCTTCATCATCACACACCGTGTACGAGAACTTGTAAGGAAGCTTCCTCACAACCCTCATCGCGTTCCCCTCCCCTTCGAATAAATTCTGCTGCTGCAAGTGCGCGAGTCGGTCAGCACTCCAATCACGGTCGGTAGGCTCGATGATAAAATCGGAAATCGCTGTAGGTTTGAATACTGCCAACGATGTGCAGATAGATTTTTCCTTCGCCTCCGCGATGAGTGTTCGCAGATTACTGTATACTTTTTTGAGAACGATTTGCTTTCTCAGGAACCAATTTCGTTCCGTACCAAGGTGACCGACGACCTTGATCTCGGAATCGAGACTGCGGGGACGAAACGACTCAGGCCGCGCATCCGCATCGTTCTTCACAAGCTCAACTTCAACCCAATCATACTTTTTATACTGTTGGTCGTAGGGGAGTTTCCTGTAGGGGACAGGGTAGATTCGTATCCACGTGCCGTCCTCTCTGAACCCCGCAGTGCATACCAACTCATCGTATTTTGTCGAGAGGGTCGGATACGTTTTGACCGCAATCAAGACTTTAGTGAGAGGCATAGTCTAAATATGAAGCAACTCGAACCCTGACCCTGCATTTGTGAAGATTGCATCCGCTAAGGGTTTGCGATGGCACCGACAGAGTTCCGCTTCGAAGCATGTGAGCGCTACGCGTTTGTGTTGATGAAGAAGGTTAATGACCTTCTGCTGTTCATCAGATGTGGACCTGAGGGTTGTGGTGCGATAGATCTCAAACAACTTATCGTAGTCGCTTTGTGTTGAAAGATGTTTGCGCAAGTCAGAGGCGATGCCGAGCAACGGCAGGTGCACATAGTGAATGTCGAGTGTCCTGCAATATCGTTCAAGGCTCTCTTTCGAGAACCCGAATTTCATGCTTATGGGGTTTTTCCGGACATCGCACAACACACGAATATCGTTGCGAAGAAGTTTGTTCAAGTATGCCTCAAGGGAAATTCCCTCGTACCCAATAGTGAAGAGTACGTGTTTGTTGCACCACGGCAAGGCATCCCTCACTGCGCGATACTCATCGCGGCTCAAAAGCTCCTTCGCTTTTTCACTCCTGGTCGCGTAATAGCCATAGCTGCGGTAGACGTATTTCATCAATGCTTTCACGGTGAATGTTCCGAACCGTGATCTTAATTGCAGCAGAATTTGCTTATCGGCAGGTGTCAACATTGCAACATAATTCCGTTTATCGAGTTTTGAAATCGAAGTGTTGCTTTCTTCGATCAACGACTGACGTTGCATTGCGTTTAAGTCCGCGTTCACGGAAAATGAATAGCAACCAAAACGGTACGGAACAAATTCATAGACAGGCTGAGTCTGCTCGCGAGAAAACAAGAACAGGAGTTTTTGCAGGCTGATTTTGTCGAGCGTTCCACCCCACGCTTGAAGCAGTCCGAGAATTATTTTTCGGCGATAGAACATACCTTGTTACTTCGACACCATGCGGTTCAATCAAAGATATGAAATCATTTGTTCGATTGTAAGGTTCATTCTCCAGGTCCAAAGAAAAAGACGAGCACCAACCCAACAGCGATACCAATCTCAATCCGTCGTTTCAGCAGTTGGTGTTCTTTTCGCAGTTTGTCCCACCACCACGCAAGCGCAACCATGAGGCAGAGAAGCACCACGGTTGCGATGAACACCTCAGCATAACCGAATGTGTGATGCACCCTCTTCTGGAAATTGAACGAAGCAAAGTTGCCGTAGATGAGCAGCAAATGAATCGAGTACACAATCAACGACTCTCTTCCGACTAACGTCACGATGGATTTTGGCGAAACAGGGTTCCATCGCTCATAGAAAAACATTCCGACGGTCAGCAGCAGAACGATGCCGAGTCGGAGAAGAAAAAAACTTGGGCTGGAGAGCCCGTAGTCATATGATGTATACCAACGCGAGGCGAGCGGCTCGATGAGCGCTGAGAATGCCATCATCGCCGGCGCAAGCCAAAGCAGCTGCTTCATCATCTGCGTTTCATTGTTGCTTGCTCCAGTGGCTCTCCCCGCCTCCTTCGCTTCGAGATACCTATAGCCGAACACCGCGCCTGCGAACAAAAATGCCGACCAGGGAAACAACGGAAAGCCCGGAAAATTCTTGAAATGTATCCCATTCATGTAGCCCGAAATCGGCAACGGCAGGTATTGTCTCCAATCAATTCCCCAGACGATCGGCGAGGTGAAGGCAACGAGCAGTGTGAGCACAGCAAGAGTGCCGTACAGCCTCCGCTCTGTTCTCAGCATCAAGAGGAGAACCTGCATAATCAGCAAACTGACCCCGATGCATTGCAACACATCCGCTTGGAAGAAAATCTGCCATGATCGTTCTGTCGTTTCGTGAAGAATCTGCGTGAAATTGAATTTCGGTGTGTGTAAGAGGTAGCCGAGGAAGACAACGAACAGCAAGCGCCGAAGCTGTTTCACCAACGGTGGCCCCAGCGAAAGGTAGTCATTGAGTTTCCGCCGCGTCGTGATTGCCCACGCAAGCCCCGATGCAAACGTGAACGACGGTGCAACGAGACCGTTGATGAACGTAATCCAGCCGAAGAGGGTACCCTGTTTCAATTCCGGCTGAATTGTCGCGTTCGTCATGTGCGTCTCAACCATGACGATAACCGCCCAGCCGCGCAGCAGGTCTATGAACTCGACGCGGGGCCTGCGCGGGACGGATGCTTGAGATTCAGGCATGAGTGGAATCTAGCGATGGAGGTGACACAGAATGAAAAACGAGTTCAATGAACGATGAAAAAAATCCTCGCACTCTTTTTCATTTTTCATTGAACCCGTTTTACATGTTGTCCCGTTTTACATTTACCACGGGCGGACAAAGAACGTGAGAAGTATTGACCCCGCCACCCCCACCTGCACAAGACGCGCGGCGAGGCGGTAATTCGTTCGCACATGATTCCAAACGAAGACGACAACAACCATAGAGGCAAGCACTGCCAAGCCGACCCCCACTGCTTGCTGCGCCGCGAGCGTTTGCCCGACTCGCTGCATCAAGCCGTTATTCGCCGCCGAGCCGTACACAATTACCATGTGCACCGCGTACACGAGCAGCGAGGCTTGACCGAGCATAACGAGGTGCCGTTCGACAGCACGCGGCAGACTTCGCACATAAGAGAAGCATGAGGTCACGAACAACACGATGCCGAAGCGGACGAGAAAAAAGTTCGGACTCGACTTCCAATAATCGTGTGCAGGATAGACCTGCAACGGGAGCAAATCGAAATCAATACCCAGTGCGACGAGGACAAGTGCGAGCACCAGCACACCGCGAAAGAATTGCCGCTCGTTTCCTGCGCGCTGAGCTTCCAGGAAGAAATGTCCTGCAACAACGCCTGCCAGCATGAATGCTGCAAAGGGGAAGAGCGGAAAAATCGAGAGTTGCGTTTGATTGAAGTACGGTGAAAGAGCAGGCGAGACGATCGGTGCGAAGTCAATGTTCCACACAATGGGCGCCAAGAGGACGATGCCCGTTGCAACCGCCACCGCGCTGAGCGCAAACGCTCGCGGCGTCGGCGTTACGAACAACAGTCCCTGTAACACCAACAGCGTCGCCGCAACGCAATGCAGCACATCCACCTGAAAGAGCTGGGCGTAGTCCGCCGAAGTTGCCTGTGTGACAATCTTCGTAAAAGAAAAAAACGGAAAGTGCAGCGCATACCCGATTGCAAACAACAGCGCAATCTTCCCGAACCGCTTCATCAACGGCGCACCGAACGCTCGCATCTCACCCCACTTCTTTTCCGTTGCGATGATGTACGCGTAGCCCGAGACGAAAAGAAAAATCGGCGCCGTGAAGCCGCGGAAAAAATCATACAGAATGAACCCCTGCGACGTGCGCATCTCCCGCGACAACACTGCATCAATGCTGTGGCCCATCACCATCACGACCACCGCGAAGCCGCGCAGGAAATCGAGGAACTGAATTCTTTTTAATTGGCTGCCCATAAATGAAAAAATCCCGCTGGACGGGATTCGTGTGGCTTCAACACGATCTGAGGTTTACACCTGCTTTGCGATTTGCTCTCTGATGATTGCTTCAAGCTCGTCGAGGTCAACAGGCTTGGTCACATACGCCGCCCCGCCGATTTCCTTGCCGAATTTTTTTGCGTAGTAATCGTCAATGCCTGTCAAAAAGACGAACGGCAATTTCGTAAACTCCTTCTCACGCTTCACTTGCTCGAATAACTCGAAGCCGTTCGTTCCCGGCATCACCAAGTCGGACACCACGACGCTCGGCTTCAAGCGATGAATTGCCACCATCGCTGCATCCGCACTCTCTGCCGCTGCGACCGTGAAGCCTCGTTCCGTCAGTCCTGCCGTCGTTGCCGTGAGCATAGCAGGCTCATCGTCCACGAGCAGAACAAGCTTATCCTTTACCATCTCGTCACGCGTTGTGCAATTTTCTTCGTGAACAATATCTTCCATTTTCGAACGAAATGCAATCCTCATTCAGTTTCTACTGAGCGGAATCGCAGTATGGGGCTTCTGACGGTCTACATCGTCAGAAGATTTCGCCATGCCGCGAACCGGACTGTCTGCGTCGTGGTCATGGAATGCGCACCGGCGCGCATGCCCATTGCCGCTACCATCGTTATCGGAACAATAGCGCTGTGCATTGATCATCCCAGCATGAAAAGCCATGTTCAACAATGAACGTTGTACAACCAAGGTTGTTTCATGCTGTAATCAACCCTTTTTTATTCCTGCAGCAGCCAGCTCGGCGCACCTCTCCCCGCTGATAACCGCGCCCTCGATCGTCGCAGGCAAACCCGTCGCCGTCCAATCACCGGCAAGAAAAAGATTGGGAATCGGAGTCACATGTCCGGGACGCAGCCCTTCGGTCTTCGGCGTACACGAAAACGTCGCGCGCTTCTCTCGCACACAAAGCGCGCTTGTCGCCTTCGACGGCGCATCGGGATATACAGACTGCAAGTCCTCCAACGCGATACGCTCGAGCTGGTCGTTCGTCATATCAACGTACCCCTTCGCCGCACTGATGACACATGAGACATGCCCATCAGCGCGTTGCTCGCCAAACAGCTTGCGCTTGTTGAAGACCCACTGCACCCGCCGGCCGATGAGCCCGATGACGTCATGCGGCATGAAATCACGCTCAAACCAAAGATGAATAGAAACGATCGGAATTGAAGACGTCGAGCCAAGAGCGGACAGCGAGGAGCGGAGCGCAGAGGGGGCAGCGTTCCTCTCATCCGTTTCGAGAAGACCCGCCACTCGATAATGGGGGACAGCAAGAATCAACGCACTGCACTCAACCGTACTGCCTGTTTTACATCTTACCCGCAGACCTTTTTCTTTCTCAACATCAATCCCCACCACTTCAGCGCCGGTTCGAATATCTCCACCGTGCGCGAGGATGAACCGCACTGCACTATCAACATACAACTCGCTCAAGCCAACCCGTGGAATGGCGAGCGCGGAATTTTTCCATCCAGAGAGGAACGCATGACGCAGCGAATTGACAAACACCTTTGCCGAAGCGCTCGCGAGATGCTCGTTCATAATGGAAATCGCAAGCGGCTCCCAGAATGAACGCTTGGTCTCTTCCGACTGACCGACACTGCTCAGCCAATCGTCAATGGTCAACCCGTCGAACTGCGCGGCGCTCGCTCGAAGCGTCCACGCAGCGTGCAAGACGCGCACCTTCTCACGCAGCGAAAAAAGGTTCGTTGAAAGAATTCCTCCGAGGACATGAAACGGACGCGGCATCTTCGGCAAGCGAAACTCACACATCCCGCGTGTTGGGTGATGAAGCACTAAGGTTGGACGCTCTTGAACAGCGAGCAACCGGTCCGTCCCGATGCGTTTCAAGAAGGCGAGCGTCCGCTCGTAGCCCGCAATCAACACATGCTGACCGTTGTCAACAATGTCGCCGGTAGTTTTGTCGCGAAAGGAATAGGCGCGTCCGCCGCAATAGTCGCGCTGCTCGAGAAGCACTGTAGGAACGGTGCGTGAGGTGAGATCAACCGCGGCGCTGAGCCCCGCAAGGCCTCCGCCAACGACGATGACCGGTTTAGAGTCCGACGACGACCAAGGCATGCCGCGGCGCGGTTGGCTCATGCGCGTACTGAAGCTGATGGCTCAGCCAGTAGCGAAACGCAATGAGAAGTTTCAACGGCTTGGGTAGTGTGATGCGATGCTTGAACACATTATAGTTTGCGCGCTTGATGCGCTGCAAGGTGTGGGCATAAATTGACCACATGATGCGGGCAGCGAAGAAATAGTGCTTGTCCTCGTCTTTCAATGCATTGCGAGCCGCATCGAAATACTCCGCTGCGCGGCTGCACTCGAACCTCATAAGGTCAACGAAGTTCTGCGTGTAACGGCTGTGCAAAATGTCGTCCTCCGTAACACCGAAGCGCTGCATGTCTTCGAGCGGCAGATAGATGCGTCCCTTCCTCGCATCGTCCTTCACGTCGCGCAGGATATTGGTCAACTGCAACGCAATGCCGAGGTTGATGGCATACTCCCGTGTCGTCTCATTCTTGTAGCCGAAGATTTGCCGACACATCAAGCCGACCGAAGAGGCGACAAGCGAGCAGTATACTTTCAAATCGTCGAACGTCTCGTAGCGCTTCTTCGACAAATCCATTTCAACCCCATGAATCAAATCGTAAAAATGATCAACGGGAATCTTGAACTTACGCGCGGTCGCGGCAAGCTGGTTCAGGAGCGGCAGGTTTGACTCCGCCTGCAACGCTTTGCCCAATTCCATGCGCCACTTGCGCAGCAGGACGACTTTCTTGCCGTCGTCGGCGCCCTCGTCCACGATGTCATCCGTGTACCGGCAAAACGCGTACACCGCGTGAATTGCTTCGCGCTTGTGCTTCGGCAGCACCGAGAACGAATAGTAAAAGCTCGTATTGCTTGCCTTGGTGATGTCTTGAGCGATGGCACTCATGGCTTGCGAACCAGCGATTGAACCAAAAGAAAAACCTTATCTCCTACAGAAATCATCGGACGATGCGCGAACACGTTGTAGTCATCTCTCGTGATCTTTTCGAGAATCTTCATTCCCCCCAACCACGTGAGCCGAAGCTCGAACTGCAATGCCGCCGTTGCCTCGCGCAGGAGCGGTTTGCCGGCATCAAACAATTGCCTCGTCCGTTCGACCTCGAATTTCATGAGGTTCCTGAACGCGTCATTGCATACTCTGCGATGCAAGTCGTGTTCAGTATAGCCAAAACGTTCACGATCTTCAAGCGGGAAGTAGATGCGGTTTTTTTGAATGTCCACACTCACATCCTGCCAAAAATTTGCAAGCTGGAGCCCCGTGCAGATGTTATCCGAAAGCAGACAGTTCCGCTCGCTCGCATCGTCGAACAGATGAAGGACGAGCCTGCCAACGGGATTCGCCGAGTGTCGGCAATAGAACAACAGTTCGTCGAAGGTATGATACCGGTGTTTCGTCACGTCCATTGTGAACGCGGTCAGCAAATCGGTAAGCAACTGTTTGGGAATTGCCTTCTGTCGAATAACTTCACCAAGCGCTACAAAAATTGGATGCGTCGAATTCCCGCGATAGCATTCGTCGAGTTGGGTTTGCCAGTCGCTCAGCAACTGAAGTCGTTCCGATGCACTGCGTTCGCCCTCGTCTGCGAAATCATCAGCCGTTCGAGCAAAGGCATACAACGCGGCAACGGACGGGCGCATCGCTCGGGGCAACACCAAAGATGCGACGGGAAAATTCTCGTAGTGGCGGCGCGCGATCTGCTCGCAATACTCGAAGGCGGACGCAAGAGAAACCGGCGGAGCACTTTTCATACATCCTGTAAGCAAGTCAACATGATGAAAAGTATTCATTGCTGAAGGGATTAGCAACGTCCTGAATTCCTATATTGAAACTCATGCATAGACGCGAAGAAGAAAAGAACATGAGAAGCTGTTGCTAGAGGAGTCCTCATCACATTTCACCAATTCGGTGAATTCACCCTTGCATAAGTTGCTCAACACGACTGTGCGACGTTGCGTGGGGCTCAATCCGATTTCAGGAACGTGGTTGCGCTTGAAAACCGTTAGCCGTATATTTTCAACGCAAATACAATGGCGGGATAGCTCAGTTGGTTAGAGCGTCGGAATCATAATCCGTAGGTCGGGGGTTCGAATCCCTCTCCCGCTACACGTGAGAACTCATCACCCGTACGCGTGTCACGGTTTTCCCCTCGTGACAGCACTTCAGACCCGCGTAGCATCACTCGCCGTTTTTTCTTATCATGAACCACGGAGATTTTGAGGAAGTCCGCGGTCATGTCCTTTTCCAGAGCATTTCGCACAAAATTCCATGAGTTGAGCCGCCGCAGGCGGCTGATCGAAGACCGCGACAAAGTGATTGCAGCAGTGAGCGGAGGCGTGGATTCGATGGTGCTGCTCGATGTCCTGGCGAAGCTGCAGGAGGAATTCGGTTTGACGCTCATCATCGCGCATTTCAACTTCATGCTGCGCGGGGAGGAGAGCGATACCGATGAACAATTCGTTGCACAGCGTGCGCGCCACTATGGTTTCGAGTTGTACGTTGATCGGGCAAACGCGGCAACATACGCGAAACAACACAACGTGAGTGTGCAGGAAGCAGCGCGCACCTTGCGCTATGAGTTCTTTGACAAATTATTATTGTCTAGCGGCTTCGACAAGATCGCAACTGCGCACAATGCAAACGACAACGCCGAAACGATCTTGTTGAATCTGTTTCGCGGCGCAGGCGTGGCTGGCCTTGCCGGCATTCCGCCGTTCCGTGAAGACAGACGTATCACGCGGCCTTTGCTCTTCGCCGAGCGAAGCGAAATCGAGGCATATGCGGTGGAGGAGAAGATTTCCTTTCGTGTGGATTCATCGAACGAGGAGGATTATTATGTGCGGAATTTCCTCCGGCACAATGTGGTACCGCTCGTGAAGGACCACATCAATCCTGCCGTCATTGCGACGGTGAACCGCTCGGCAGAGATTTTCCGTGAAATGGAAACATACTTGCGAGCAACCGCCAAGCAGCACTACGAGGGCGTTGTTGCCGCCGACAGCAATCGCGCGCTGCACCTCTCAGCGCCAAAACTGAAGTTGCTGCCGAAGCTCATTCAGCAGTATGTCGTGATGCGCGCAGCGGACCTGTTTGCGGGCGTGCGGCTCGACTTCGACCAGGTCCGACAGATTCTCGACTTGACCGAAGGCTTGACCGGTTCGTGGGTCTCGATCAACAAGCAGAATGTGGTTTTCCGCGACCGCGACCACTTGGTGTTCCGTCGCTCGGAGGAGACTCCTGAGTTCCGGTTCACGGTGTTGCCGAATCATCAGTATACCTTCGAGCGGTTCTCCTTCTCGTCGCAGCTTGTCGCAGCGAGCGGCATTGTTACGAACGGGGGCGAGGCGGAGTATGTTGATGCCGACGCGTTAGGCACACACGAGTTGATTCTCCGCTCGTGGAAAGAAGGCGACACCTTCGTTCCACTCGGGATGAAATCGGCAAAGAAGATCAGCGATTTTTTCATTGATACGAAAGTCGCAATCTATGACAAGCGCGCGGTGCCGATTCTCACAACGAAGACGGGAGAGGTGGTTTGGATTTGCGGGTATCGCCTCGACGACCGGTTCAAGATTACGAACGCGACCACGCGCGCCCTTAGACTTTCTTTTTCGACGATAGACACGACACATGGCACTCAATAAAAAGACCATTGTCATCAACGGCGACAGGTTCGTTCCGATGCTGACAGAGCGGCGCATTCAGATTCGCACCAAGCAACTTGCGCGGCAAATCAGCAAGGATTACAAGGGTACGGTGCCGGTCTTCATCGGCGTGCTGAACGGGTCGTTTATTTTCTTCGCCGACCTCGTGCGGGAAGTGACGATTGATTGTGAGATTGATTTTCTCAAGCTTTCGAGCTACGGCGATGCGAAAATTAGTTCCGGCAACGTGAAATTGTTGAAAGACTTGAACTGCCAAGTGACAGGACGCGACATCATTATCGTGGAAGACGTCGTTGACTCGGGATTGTCCATGGACTACATTCGCGCCCTGATCATGCAACAGAACCCAAAATCGTTTCGGATTGTTACACTCTTGTACAAGAAGGACGCCGTGAAAACCCCGATCAAGATTCATTATATCGGTTTTTCGATTCCGAAAGATTTTGTAATCGGGTACGGCTTGGATTACGCGCAGCGCCTCCGACACTTGAAGGCGATATACAAGCTGAAAGAATGACAAATTACTCTGCACAACAAGCGGCAGAGTCGAATATGAATACAAGGTTGATCGAGCAAGAAGGCACAAGAGATGGATGAACAAAAAAAACCGGAGAACGGCGCGCATCATTCGAACGAACAGGAAAAACGACGGAGTTTCCAGCGCCAAAAGAAACGCCCCGGACAACAATTCCGCCCGGACGACGATTTCAATTGGAACAAAGTGCTGAAGGTCGTCCTCAGCTGGTCGGCAATTCTGCTGTTGTTGTTCCTTGTGATGACGCTCTTCAAAGGCACGGAGCCGACCGAGCACGAGGTCACGTACACCGAATATCGTGAATTCCTCGAGAACAACGATATCGCAAAGGCAACGATCAAGAAATCGGAGCTGACCAATTACGACTTTCACGGCGAGCTGCGAGAGGTCAAACAGCTTGCGCGTCCAGGAAAAACGGTGGGCGTGAAGAATTTCTGGCTCACGCTTCCCATCCTCGACAGTGATGTGATCAAGGAATGGAACGAGAAGGGACTGAAGTTCACGGTCATCCGCGAGGACAATACGTGGATCAGCGCGCTGGTGAGCATGCTGCCGTGGATTATTTTGCTCGCGGTGTGGCTCATCATCATGCGGCGTATGCAGGGCGCAGGACCAAAAGGGATCTTTAGTTTCGGCAAGAGTCGTGCGAAAATGCTGAACGAAGGCGCGCCCAAAGTCACGTTCCTCGACGTTGCGGGCGCAGACGAAGCGAAGATGGAACTGCAAGAAATCATCGAGTTCTTGAAAGAACCCACCAAGTTCCAGAAGTTGGGTGGAAAAATTCCGCGCGGGGTGTTGCTCTTAGGTCCTCCCGGCACCGGCAAGACACTGCTCGCTCGCGCAGTCGCAGGCGAGGCGGGTGTTCCGTTCTTCTCCATTTCCGGTGCGGATTTCGTTGAGATGTTCGTCGGCGTCGGCGCGAGCCGCGTGCGCGACTTGTTCGATCAGGGAAAGAAGAATGCACCGTGCATCATTTTCATTGACGAGATTGACGCCGTCGGTCGGCATCGCGGCGCAGGATTGGGCGGCGGGCACGATGAACGCGAACAAACGCTCAACCAACTGCTCGTCGAAATGGACGGCTTTGAGCAGAACAGCGGCGTCATCATCATCGCCGCAACCAATCGCCCGGACGTGCTCGACCCTGCATTGATGCGTCCCGGACGGTTCGACCGTCAAGTCGTCGTTGATCGTCCCGACGTAAAAGGACGTGAAGGTATTCTGCGCGTGCACACGAAAAACATTCCGCTCGCCGAAGATGTGAAGCTGGACGTGCTCGCCAAGGGTTCGCCCGGGCTCGCGGGCGCAGAGCTTGCCAATCTGGTCAACGAAGCAGCGCTGCTTGCAGCGCGCCAGAACGATAAAGCAGTGAACATGCGTCACTTCGAGGAAGCGAAAGACAAAGTCATGATGGGAATGGAGCGAAAGAGCATGATCATTTCGGAACGGGAAAAGAAAGTCACGTCGTACCACGAAATAGGACACGTGCTGGTTGCGCGCATGATTCCCGAAGCAGACCCCGTCCACAAGGTGACGATCATCCCGCGCGGCAGAGCGCTTGGCTTGACGACCTACCTCCCGATTGATGAGAAGCATACGTACTCCAAAAAGTATCTCGAAGCGATGATTACGTACGCGCTCGGCGGGCGGGCTGCGGAGAAGATCGTCTTTGGCGAGTTGACGACCGGCGCCGGCAACGACATCGAGCGCTCGACGGACATCGCGCGCAAGATGGTCTGCGAGTGGGGCATGAGTGAGAAACTCGGACCGCTGACGTACGGGCAAAAAGATGAGGAGATTTTCCTCGGGCGGCAGATTACGCGCCATAAAAACTACAGCGATGAAACCGCTGTTATGATCGACGAAGAGGTGAAAGCAATCGTCGAACGGGCGATGGAGCGTGCTGAACGAATCCTCAACGAGAACATTCATCTTCTGCACAAGCTCTCGGCAGCACTGCTCGAGCGAGAAATACTCGATGCGAACGAGATTGACACCATCATCCGCGGCGACGAACTTCCGCCCCTTGAGAAGCGCGGTAACGGACACGCAAGCGTCGGCACCGCCCCGGCCGCAGATGGAAAGAAATGAATGAGTTTCCGAATGTCGAGCAGAGCTATGGCGCCGAACTCGTCCGCAAGGCGATCCATCTCTGCTCGCTCTCTATCCCCATTGTCTATTTCTTTACCACCAAGTCGTTCGCGCTCAGCGTTCTGATCCCCTTACTGCTTGTCTTCGGTCTCTCCGATCTCGCCAGGATGTACCATCCCCCGACGCGCTCGTTGTACCATAACCTGTTCGGTTGGCTGCTGCGCCCCCACGAACGCGACGACGACGAGAAGCAATTCAACGGTGCAACGTATGTTCTTGTCTCGGCGTGCCTGTTTATTTGGCTCTTCCCAAAACTCGTTTTCATCACCGCTTTCTCGATTCTCATCGTCTCCGATACGCTTGCCGCGCTCGTCGGAAGAAAAGTGGGGACGCATCCGTTCATGAAAAAGAGCGCCGAGGGAGCTGTCGCGTTCTTTGTCAGCGCGCTCATCGTCGTCGCCGCCGCACCGAAAGCGGAGAATCTGCCCGCAGAGTTCGCGATCGGGGCAGTCGCCGCGTTGGTTGGCGCACTCGTCGAAGCCTCCAACATTCGCATTGACGACAACCTCACGATCCCCGCAACGGTCGGCGGCGTGCTGTGGATGCTGTACGAGTTTGTTCTTCCGCATGTCAATGTTCACGCACTCGATGTTGTCAACTAATGCTCATGCTTCATACGTAATGTGTCCATCACGCATCGCTCTTGTTGTTGTCGCTTCGCGCTATGAATAATCCTCGGCGCATCTATCTCTCCGGGGGCATGGAATACGCCCCCAATGAAGGACGCGGCTGGCGCCAGGAAATGCACGACTGGCTTACGCAGAACCTCGGATGTGAAGTCTTCAACCCCAATCACGAAAGCGACAAGTACTTTGAAGAACATTATCCGAACGTCAATATCCGCGCGTTGAAAGCGCAGAACATTGTCAAGTACGCAACCATTATCGCGCAGCTTGTCGAAATGGACTGCAACGAAATAGCGGAACGGTCGGATTTGGTGATTTGCTATTGGGACGATGCTGCGCTGCGCGGTGCGGGAACGAAAGGCGAACTCACTATCGCCAAACATTTCGGTAAGCCGGTGTACATGGTGACGACGATGAAGCCGGAGGAAATTCCCGGCTGGGTGCTCGGCTGTACATCATTGCTTTTTTCTTCGTTCGATGAGTTGAAAGCGTTCCTCGCAATGCGATGAAGCGAGCGGGAACGTTTCCGCGCGGCTTCCGACGGTCTCGCGCCAGAGCGTTTTCCTTAAGTGAATTGCTCTCCTTGACGCATGGGTTCGTCTTTCCTTCATGCTTGGTATCGAATACATACTGTTAATACTCTCGGCGCTCGTTCTTCTCAGCATCGTTGTCGCGCGTCTCTCGGAAGATCTCGGCGTGCCGGTGCTGCTGCTGTTTCTCGCGCTCGGTATGTTCGCAGGAACCGAAGGTCTGGACGCGATGCGCACCATGGATATCGAGGCTGCGCAATCGCTCGGGATGATTGCGCTGACCCTGATTCTCTTTTCGGGCGGCGCCGACACGCGATGGCAAGAGGTCCGTCCCACGCTGTGGCAGACGTTGACACTCTCGACGCTCGGCGTGCTGCTGACCACCGTGGTCGTCGGCGCGCTCACGTCGTCTCTGCTCGGGCTGAGCCTCAAAGAAGGCTTGCTGATTGGCGCGATTGTTTCTTCGACGGATGCCGCCGCGGTGTTCGCCGTGCTGCGCTCGAAGAATGTTTCTCTCCGCGGCAATCTCACGCCGCTGATCGAAGCCGAATCCGGCAGC
The DNA here is from genome assembly GCA_964444145.1 of uncultured Chitinophagales bacterium. Taxonomy (GTDB): domain Bacteria; phylum Bacteroidota; class Ignavibacteria; order UBA10030; family UBA6906; genus CAADGV01. Next base: position 4,548 of record CAYUFU010000059.1, on the reverse strand, counting down.
AACGATCCCATGGCGATGTTCCTCACCATCGGCATGATCGCTTTCATGGGAGTGGAAGAGCCATCGGTTCCTTCCTTTCTCTTGCTGTTCATTTATCAAATGGGATTCGGCACGCTGTTCGGCTTCGCTGGGGGCAAAGGACTTGTGTATGCACTGAATCGGATGAACTTCTATGCCCAAGGGTTTTATCCTGTGTTTGTGCTTGCATCTCTCTTCCTCATCTTCAGCGTCACCGCCGTGGTCAATGGCAGCGGCATCCTCGCCGTGTACGTCGCAGGACTCGTCCTTGGCAACAGCGATGTCATACAAAAGCGGAGTTTGCTCCGCTTCTTCGATGGGCTTGCGTGGCTGGGACAAATTGCGATGTTTCTGGCCCTCGGACTTCTCGTCGTTCCATCGGCGCTGATGGAGGTGGCGGGTGCGGGCTTGCTCGTCGCCGCACTGGTAATGTTCGTTGCGCGCCCGGTGAGCGTTTTTCTCTCCCTTGCGTTCTCAAAACTCCATTGGCGCGAAAAAACGCTGGTCGCCTGGGTCGGAATCCGCGGCGCCGTGCCCATCATCCTCGCAACCTTTCCGCTCCAGGCACACATTCCCAACGCCACCTTCATCTTCAACATTGTGTTCTTCGTCGTCATCATGTCGGCATTGCTACAAGGCTGGTCTATTCCCTTGGTCGCTCGATGGCTCCATGTTACTGCGCCGATGAAGCAAAAACCTCACTACGCTCTCGAATTCGAATCGCCCCAGGGAAGCGACACCGAATTGGTTGACTTCATTGTCTCGCAGCATTCTGCCGTTGTCGGGGTCCCCCTTGTGCAACTCGGCTTGCCGGCCGATAGTCTCATCGTGCTCATCGTGCGCAGCGGCGAGTATATCGTACCGAGCGGTGGAACGCTGTTGGAGCCTGGCGATACGATTCTTGCGCTCGTGAACAAAACCAATCTGCCGCTCGTACGAGATGTGCTCTCGCGCGTCAAGGGCGGATGACAATGCTCGAGACGAACGCTCCAACGACCTATCATGCTTTGCAACTCGCTCAATCAATTCGTAACTTGGAACAGTCGGAAGGAAGAACTTATGGAACAACAGATTCAAATCTCAGAAGAGTCGGTCTACAACGCACTCCGCGAATGTTACGACCCGGAGATTCCCGTCAACCTCGTTGACCTCGGCTTAATCTACGACGTAAAGATCATTGACGATTGGGTCGGCGTGAAGATGACGCTGACGTCGCCCGGCTGCGGCATGAGCGGAATGATTTCGCAAAACGTCCGCAATCGCGTCATGAAATTGGATGGCGTGAAGGAATGCGACGTACGCATCGTCTGGCAACCTGCGTGGTCGCCGGCGATGATGTCGGCGGAGGCAAAGAAGAAATTGGGAATGCCGATTGGTTGACGCGTAAGCTCCTCTCCTCATTTCACCCACACAACGGTGATACCCGGATTCGCGTTGCCAAGATCGTCGTCGTTAAACTGCCCAACCTGCGTTCGCATCTCTTGCACCTCCGCGTCGAACATGCTGTAGTTCTCACCGTCAATGATCGCACGTAACTTGCTGCGATGGCGAAAGAGCCAATTGCGTACGACCGTTTTCGTCGAGCCGCCCTTGCCTGTGCTGCCGTGGCCATGAATGATTTTGAGAACGCGCAGTGAGGACGAGCTTCTCACTTTCATCAGTGCCTCGAACAATTCTCTCTCGACAGCGTCGGGATGACGAGGCGGATGAGCGACGTCAACTATCAGTAAGGGAGTGGACACGGGAACGACAGATATGAACCTTGAACCTTGAACCTTCCACCTCCGACCTCAAACCCCAAACCTCTTCAGTCGCAGCGAGTTGCTCACCACACTCACCGAGCTGAACGCCATCGCCGCCGCGGCAATCATGGGATCGAGAAAACCGAATGCGGCGAGCGGAATGCCGACAATGTTGTACACAAACGCCCAGAAGAAGTTCTGTTTGATGGTTCGGATCGTTCGTGAGGAAAGTTGGATGGCCTGCACCACGCTCATCACATCGCCGCGCATGAGCGTGACATCGGCCGCCTCCATCGCAATGTCGGTTCCCGTGCCCATCGCAATGCCGACGTCCGCGGCGGCAAGCGCCGGCGCATCGTTGATGCCGTCGCCGACCATTGCCACAACGTTGCCTCCTGCTTTCAACGCCAGCACATGTTTCGCCTTTTCGTGCGGAAGAACTTCGGCAATCACCCTCTCAACTCCCGCTTGCACCGCGATTGCATTGGCGGTGCGTTGATTATCGCCCGTGATCATCACGACTTCCAGACCCATCTGTTTCATGCGCGCAATCGCGTCGCGTGATGTCGGCTTGATCGTGTCGGCGATGGCGATGATGCCCGCCGGTTGCGCATTGATCGCAACAACGATCGGCGTTTTCCCCTCGGCGGCAAAGCGGGCAAGCGTCTCCTCCTTTCCATTCAAATGAATTGCGTACTCTTTCAGTAGTGAAGGATTGCCGACGGCAACCGGCTGTCCCTCAACAACTCCCGCCACGCCAAATCCCGTCAGTGACTGGAATGCTTCCGGCTCACCGGTCTCGACGCCGCTTCGCGTTGCGTACGCAACGATTGCCTCTCCCAACGGGTGCTCGGATTTTCGTTCGAGAGATGCGGCATGCCGCAGAATCTTCTTCTCATCAAAACCATCGAAGGCAACAACGTCCGTCACCGTGGGTTTGCCCTGCGTGATAGTTCCGGTCTTGTCGAGAATGACGGTTTGAATACGATGCGCGCGTTCGAGACTGTCGGCGTTCTTGATGAGGATGCCGAGATTCGCGCCGCGGCCCGTGCCGACCATGATCGCGGTCGGCGTAGCAAGGCCGAGCGCACACGGACACGCGATGATCAACACCGCTATGAAGTGAACGAGCGATTGCGTGAATCCGATGCCGCCGACAAAATACCACAACAGAAAGGTCACGACCGCCACGCCAATGACAATGGGAACGAACACTGATGCAATCGTATCGGCGAGGCTTTGAATCGGCGCTTTCGAGCCTTGGGCATCCTCCACCAATTTTGCAATGTGGGCAAGCAGCGTGTCCTTGCCGATCGCTGTTGCGTGCACGGTGATACTTCCGTTCTTGTTGATCGTCCCGCCAATCACCTTGCCGCCGGTGCGCTTCTCGACAGGCATGCTTTCGCCCGTCACCAGTGATTCGTCAACACTTGTCGTGCCGCTGAGAACGATGCCATCCACAGGAATTTTCTCGCCGGGTCGAATGATGACTGTGTCGTCAACGACGACTTGGTCGAGCGAGACTTCCTGTTCCACTCCGTTGCGGATTATTCTCGCCGCCTTTGGCTGAAGGCCGACGAGTTTGCGAATGGCATCCGAGGCGCGGCTCTTCGCTCTCGCTTCCAGCACCTTGCCGAGAAGAATGAGCGTGATGATGGTGGCCGTTGTATCGAAATAGACGTGCCCCCTGTGTCCTGCATGGCCTAGCGCTTCAGGAAACAACACGGCAACCGTGCTGAAGGCAAACGCTGCGCCTGTACCGACTGCAACGAGCGTGTTCATGTCGGCAGAAAAATGTCTCAACGCAGACCAGAATCCTTTGAAGAATCTCTTACCGGAGATGAACAACACGGGAGTTGTCAGTAGGAGAAGCAGCTTGTTCGTCTGATCCAGCGTCAGCGGCGACCAGCGCGAGTATGAATCCAACATACTCACCATGCTGATGACCATGATCGGCACCGTGAGCGAGCCGCTGAGGATGAGTTCCTTCGTCAGTTGCCGCAGTGCTTCACTCTGATGGGACTCGCCCGATTGAGGCGATTCTGCTTGCGGCAACAGAAGCGAATACCCCGCGTCGGCTACGGCTGCTCGAAGCATTTCGACATTCACCTTCGTCGGATCGAATTCAATCTTCGCCTTTTCGCTTGCGAGGTTCACCGAAACTGCCTGCACGCCGTCAACGTTCTTCAATGCTTTCTCAACTCGCGTCACGCAGCTCGCGCACGTCATTCCTTCGACGGGGAGGGTGAGGGTTTGGATTGCCGGTTGATGGTGTGCTTGCATCTTCATTTCCATTTCACTTGTCAATTTCTGTAGGGACAACACCGACCTGTCCTCACTGGTTTCATCTCCGTTTCGCTTTACCAATGTCGTCCTCAGATTGGACGGGGCATGCCCCGTCCCTATATTAGGAGCGCGGTCACGGCACCAGTCTGTACCCTGCCCGCTCGATCGCTTGCGCCAAATCCACCAAGCTGACTTTTGCATCATCGTAGTGGATTCGCGCCGTTCCGATCCGCACATCGTCCACCTGTACGTGCGGCATCTTCGCCAACTCTTTCTTTACGTGCATCACGCAGTGGCCACAGGTCATCCCTTCGATTTTCAGTTCTTCGAATTTCATTTGAGAATACCTTTCGCTGTTTGTTCAGTTCACAGTGGCATTCGCTTGTCTGCTGTACTAAAGATAACACTTCCACACGAAGGATACGTTACAGATTTTTGGGAGAAGTTTACAGAGCTCCATCCCCGTCGAGAGGCGGACCGATTGATTGGCGGGCTTGTCTCT
>CAYUFU010000058.1:0-24293 GCA_964444145.1 uncultured Chitinophagales bacterium | reverse complement strand
ACGGGGCAGCGCCCCGTCCACGCGAGGACACGCAAATTCTCTTTCTCTCGTGGCCATTGCCTCGTTCCCTCAAGAGGACACGCCGGAGGCGTGTCCCTACACAATTGCTGTAGTGCTGCCGGCATGCGCCGCTTTCATTTCTCCCGCGGGCAAAACGACTTTGCGCCTTTGCGACTTTGCCTGCCTGCCGTAAGCACGGCGTGAGGCTAAATCGGATTTCAGGGTCGCCGCTCCGATTGCAAGCAGCAAAGCGATTCGATATATTGATGTCCGTTCTCCCGACATAGTCGGGAGAACGGACGTTTTGTTTTCACGCTCATCGGGTTCTCTTGCCCTCGAAACTCAAAATCTTCATCGGCTTGCTCGGCGTGCTGGTTGTAACCGCAATCGCCGCGTACTGGTTCATTCGCTATCAAATTCGCAAGTCATTTCCTGAAACGACCGGCACCATTTGGCTTGTCGGCTTGCGCGAGCAGGTCGAGGTGACGCGGGATGATTTCGGCGTGCCGCGCATTGCGGCGCGCAATGAGCATGATTTGATGTTCACGCTCGGCTACGTTCACGCGCAAGATCGCTTGTGGCAAATGGATATGGGCAGGCGCATCGCCCAAGGTCGGTTGTCCGAAATTCTCGGCGAGAGGACCGTCCCGTTCGACAAAATGTTTCGTATTGTCGGCTTGCGGCGCATTGCTGAGGAAGTGGAGAGACATGTCTCGCAACAGTCGCGTGCGCGTCTCGAATCATACACCGCGGGAGTGAACGCGTTCATCGAAACTCATGCCGGAAAATATCCCGTCGAGTTCGATGCACTGCGCTACGAGCCTGAGCCGTGGCAGCCCGTGCACAGCATCATGATCGCGCGGCTCATGGCATGGGAGCTGAACCTTTCGTGGTGGGTGGATTTGACGCTTGGTGGAATCGTCGAGAGGGTCGGCTTCGAGAAAGCGCGAGAGATTTTCCCAACGTATCCCGGCAACGTTGCTCCGATTGTTCCGTCGCCCGAATGGCAGAAGACGATGAGCGCGGCGCTCTCCTTCCTGGAAACAGCACAAGAGTATTGTAACTATCGCGGCATTGGCGGTATGCTTGGTGGCAGCAACGCGTGGGTCGTTGCGCCGTCGAAATCCGCAAGCGCCGTGCCGCTGCTTGCGAACGATGTGCATCTGCAGTTGACGAATCCGTCGAAGTTCTACGAAGTCACGCTCTCCGCGCCTGAGTATGACAACGTCACGGGCGCGTCGGTGCCCGGCATTCCCGGTGTCGTGCTGGGACACAACGCGCATATCGCGTGGGGACTCACGAACGTGATGGCGGACGACGCGGATTTTTACATCGAACAACTCGATTCGACGAACAACAGAAACTATCTCTACGACGGACAGTCGCTGCCCATTACCGAGCGCGAAGAGGAGATTCACATCAAGGGCATTGACACCGTTCAGTTCGTGACGATTCGCTCGACGCATCACGGTCCCATCGTTACCGACATCAAGACGACACTGAAGCGGGCAGAGCTTCCGTTCGTCGCCGCGATGCGATGGACGGGCGCCGAGATGAGCGACCAAATTGAGGCGTTCAACAAAATCAATAAGGCGCGGAATTGGGAGGAGTTCACTGCGGGCGTCAGGGAATTCTCGGGACCCGGGCAGAATTTTGTGTACGGCGATGCCAAGGGGAATATCGGCTACTGGTGCGGCGTGAGGCTGCCGATTCGCTCGCGGCAACAGAGCACGACGCTGCCGCTTGCGGGGTGGACGAAAGAAACGGAATGGCAGGGCTTCGTTCCGTTCGAGCGGCTGCCGCATCTGTTCAATCCGCCCGAAGGATTCATCGCCACAGCCAACAACAAAATCGTTGACGAGAATTATCCGTACCACATTTCGGATTTGTGGGAGCCGCCGTCGCGTATCCAGCGCTTGCGCGAGGCGTTGAGCGACACCACGAACTTCGAGCCGAGTGATTTCGAACGGCTGCAAAACGACACGTTTTCGTTCTATGCAAAAGAGATGACGCCGTACATCCTTGCCGCGTGCGAGCGCCGGCTTGAGCCTCCCTATGGCGCGTTGGTGATGGAGTATTTCAAGAATTGGAATTTTCAATTCACGAAGGAGGATATCGCGACTGCGCTGTTTCAACAGTTCCTCAGCCGCATGATGCAAAATATTTTTGAGGATGAGATGGGCGTCAATCTCTTTCATGACTACATCGTCCTCGTCAACGTTCCGCTGCGCGTCACGATGCGGCTCGTGCAGGAGGGAACCTCCTCGTGGTTCGACAATGTCCGCACGAGCGAGACAGAAACGCGGGACGACATCATACGCACGAGCATGAGCGAGGCAATCAACGCGTTGCGCAAATCGCTCGGCGATGAAACTAAGAACTGGCAGTGGGGCAACGTGCATCAGCTCGTGCTGCAGCATCCGTTCGGATTGCAAAAACCGCTTGACAAGGTGTTCAATCTCGGTCCGTTTCCATACGGCGGCGGCTCGACAACACTGATCAGTGGCGAGTACAGTTTCACGAGTGTGCTGCATCCGAATGAGTTCGAGCGCGCATTCGGCGTGACGGTTGGGGCGTCGTTCAGGCACATTGTAGATATGGCGAAGCCGAACGAATCGCGCACAACACTGCCGACGGGTCAATCTGGGCAAGTGTTCAATAAACATTTCGACGATCAGGTGGCGATGTATGTGAACGGCGTGTACAAGACGACCCGAGCGGATGGCGGCGGCGCCAGAGAGATGCTGAGGCTTCTTCCTGCACGTTGAATCTCAGTACAATGGTGGGTCGAGGGGGGTGCGGTGGGATAGGCGGCGAAGGGGGAACAGAATGCATTTTCATTGTGTTATGTAGTCTGGGTTACATGATAGAAGCTGAAAGGGGTCCAATCTTTACGATTTCTTGATTCAGATGTAAAGCTTATCCCGCCGTTTTTTCGTACATTGTAAAGAACGGAATTCTTTTCGAAGTCCCCATGAAAAAGAAAATCCTCTTCATCTGCGGCTCGATCAATCAAACGTCGCAGATGCACAAGATCGCTACTCACCTGCCTGAGTACGAGAATTGGTTTACACCCTATTACGGTGACGCTGTCATCGAACTGCTGCGTCGCCTGAACCTGCTCGAATTCTCCATCCTCGGCAACAAGTTGCTCCGGCGGTGCCTCAACTACCTTACGACCTACGACCTGCCGATGGACTTTCGCGGCACTCGTCACGATTACGACCTCGTCGTCACGTGCTCAGACTTGCTGATGCCGAAGAACATTCGCAGTAGGCGAGTCGTGCTGGTACAAGAGGGAATGACGGACCCGGAAAATTTCGCATATCATCTTTGGAAAGCGCTCCCCTTCTTGCCCCGCTGGATCGCTTCGACTTCGACAACCGGCCTGAGCGATAAGTACGAGAAGTTCTGTGTAGCCAGCGAGGGCTATCGCGACTTATTCATCCATAAAGGCGCTGATCCCTCAAAGCTGGTTGTCACAGGCATTCCGAACTTCGACAATTGCAAAGAGTATCTCGATAACGATTTTCCACATCGGAACTATGTGCTTGTGTGCACAAGCGACATACGCGAAACATACCACTATGAGAATCGGAAGAAGTTTATCCAACGCGCTGTGCAGATTGCAAACGGCAAACAGTTGATTTTCAAACTGCATCCGAATGAAAAGTTCCAGCGCGCGACGCGAGAGATCAATCGGTATGCCCCGAACGCGCTTGTCTTCACACAGGGGAGCGCAGAGCACATGATCGCCCACTGCGATACACTCATCACGCGCTATTCCACGACCGTGTACGTCGGGCTCGCGCTTGGCAAACAGTGTTATTCTGATTTCGATATTGAGGAGTTGAAGAGACTCACTCCCTTGCAGAACAACGGAACCTCGGCGCGGAACATTGCGGAAGTGTGCCGCCGATTGCTGGAAGAAGTAAGAGAACAACCCTCCCGGTACGTGCACAGGAAAGCCGTTCGACCGAAATCGTACACGGATGTTCTGACGAATCTCTTCGCACGATTGTAAATGAAGTTGCTTGTCGTTGTGCAAGCGCGTACCGGCTCCACTCGCTTGCCGAACAAAATTCTGATGCCCCTTGCAGGCAGGCCGGCCCTGCAACGGATGATCGAGCGCGTGCTCGCCGCTACGACAACGTTCGATGTGGTCGTCGCAACGACGACTGATGCGAGTGACGATCCCGTGCGTATGCTCTGCCGCTCCTTGAACTATGATTGTTTCAGCGGACATCCAACAGACTTGCTCGACCGCCATTACCAAGCAGCCCGCGCGCGCAATGCCGACGTCGTGGTGAAGATTCCGTCCGATTGTCCGTTGATTGATCCCGCAGTGATTGATCGTGTACTGACCTTCTTCTTTCAGCACCAGCATGAGTACGACTTCGTCAGCAACTTGCACCCTGCAACGTATCCCGATGGAAACGACGTCGAAGTAATTCCAATGCGCGTGCTCGAAACGGCATGGCGGGAGGCGACAAAAGACTTCGAGCGCGAGCATACCACACCATTTCTTTGGGAACGTCCGGAACGGTTTCGCATCGGCAATGTCGAGTGGGAAACGGGATTGAACTATTCCATGTCGCATCGCTGGACTATTGATTATTGGGAAGACTATCAATTCATCAGTCGCGTGTACGATGCGTTGTGGCATGCCGACCGCCCCATCTTTTCGATGCAGGATATTCTCCATCTGCTTTCAACGCACCCCGAGATTCACGACTTGAATGCCAAGTTTGCCGGTGTGAATTGGTATCGTAAGCATTTGAATGAGCTGCGAACAGTCTCTTCACATCACACGAGAGAGCCGCATGTTGTCGGTTGAGGATAAACGTGATCTTGAAAGCCTTGCGCTGAAGGTTCGCGAACATATCATTCGTATGTCCACGGACGGTGGATGCTTCATCGGCGCGTCACTCTCGTGCACGGACCTGATCGTCTATTTGTACAAACACGTGCTACGTGTCTCGCCTGCAACTGTGAGCGATCCGAATCGTGATTATTTCTTTCTCTCGAAAGGACATGATGTTCCGGCACTCTACGGAACGCTCGCCGAGCTTGGCTTCATCGAGCGCATGCGATTGAAGAATCACTTGAAGACACACGATACGATTTACTGGCACCCGAACCGGAACATCCCGGGTGTCGAATACTACTCCGGCTCCCTGGGCCATTTACTTTCTGTAGCGCTGGGTGTCGCGTTGGACATCACTATGCGCCGCGGAACCAACAGGTCGTTCGTCCTGCTCGGCGACGGTGAGCTGAATGAAGGCACGATTTGGGAAGGAGCGCTCACCGCCGCGGCGTACAAGCTCGACAATCTCGTGGCGATAGTTGATCGGAACGAGTTTCAAGCAAACGTGCGCACGGAGGACCTGATTCCGATCGAGCCGATTGAGAACAAGTTTCAAGCATTCGGCTGGGCAACGACGCGCATCAACGGTCATGATTTCGAGCAGATGGCAAACGCCTTTGCGCGCCTGCCTCTCGCCTCAGGCAAACCGACAGTAATCATCGCCGATACTGTGCGCGGCAAAGGCTTGCCCAGTATCGAAAAACGCGCCGACCGCTGGTTCGTGAATTTCACACACGAGGAAGTCGAAGCGCTGCTGAAGGAATTGCATGGCGACGCGAAAGCGGAACTGACGTCGGAGACGTTAGTGGTGAGGTGAAAGCGACTATGAGCTGCGGATGTGCCGGGGATGAAGCGATCACGTACCCGGTCGCCAATCATCGCTTGCATTTTTTATTTTGTATTGACACGTGACTTACGAGGAACAACTCAAGGAACTCGTCGAAACCCGCGACGACATCGTCGTTCTGACGGCAGAAAACCGCGCGGCCATGCGAAACATCACGGGGTTGCTTGGCAATCGCTTCATTGATTTCGGCATTGCGGAGCAGACGATGATCGGGGCGGCGGCTGGGCTTGCAGTGCGCGGTCGCATTCCGATCTGCCACGCGCTCGCAACATTTCTCACGCTGCGCGCGTTCGAGTTCATTCGCACCGATGTCGGCATTGCCGGGTTGCCCGTAAAACTCGTCGGCGCCGTGGCGGGATTTCTCTCCGAAGCAAACGGTCCGACGCATCAAGCCATCGAAGATGTTTCCATCCTTCGCGGCATTCCGAACATGCGTGTGCTCTGTCCGACGGACGCCGAAGAGCAAGGCGAGGCACTCGCCGCAATGATTGCCGATCCGCATCCGGCATACATGCGCTACAACGCGTTGCCTCCCACCTTCGCGCACAACAGCACATTCGAAATCGGCAAGGCGGAAACGCTGAAAGAGGGTGATGATATCGCATTGCTCTCGTACGGATTTCTTTTACGGGAAGTAATGAAAGCGGCGGAGGTGTTGGAGAGCGAAGGAGTCTCGGTCCGCGTGCTGAACATGCGAACCCTGTCACCGGTGGATGAGGAAGCCATCCTTGCCGCCGCTCGCGCAACACAAACCCTGGTGACGATCGAAGATCATTTCCTCACCGGCGGCTTGTTCACGATCGTTAGTGAGGTGCTCGTGAGGCATCGCGCCGTCTGCGAGGTCGTGCCGATTGCGTTGGAGCATCGCTGGTTCAAACCCGCCCTGTTGAACGATGTTTTGGCCTATGAGGGATTCACCGGCAATCAACTTGCGAAGAGGATTCTTCAGTTCGCCGGCAGAATCGCATAACCGGTTCAGCGGTCGCGCTCAGCGGCGTTGAACTTTGAACATACAACCAACGAGGTTTCGAAATGGCAAACGCCATAGCATTCAACGACACATATCCGACAATCACCGAATCCGATAAACTCTATGCTCGTGCGCTCGGGTTGATCCCTGCGTTGACGCAGACGCTCGCAAAGGGTCCGGGACAATACACACGCGGTGTCGCACCGAAGTACATCGCACGGGGCAAAGGTGCCCATGTCTGGGATGTGGATGGCAACGAATTCATTGACTACAACATGGCAATCGGTCCCATCTCCCTCGGCTATTGCTACGATGCGGTGGACAACGCCATCAAAGCTCAGCTCGCCGACGGCATCACCTTCTCAATGATGCATCCGCTCGAGGTCGAAGTGGCAGAATTGCTTCGTGAGGTGGTGCCCAACGCGGAAAGCGTTCGCTTTAGCAAAACCGGCGCCGACGTCACGAGCGCAGCCGTGCGCGTGGCACGGGCGTTCACGGGCCGCAATAAGATTCTCTGCTGCGGCTATCATGGATGGCACGATTGGTACATCAGCGTCACCGACCGCAACAAAGGCATCCCGCAGGCGACGCAAGATATGACATTCACCTTCAACTACAATGATATTCAATCGGTGACCGATTCCATTGACGCCGATACGGCAGCAATCATTCTCGAGCCGACGGTCTTCGAAGCGCCGCGTGACAATTTTTTGCACAAGCTGAAGGAGGTGTGTGAGCAAAACGGCTCCCTCCTGATTTTCGATGAGATGTGGACCGGCTTCCGCATTGCTCTCGGCGGCGCGCAAGAATTTTTCGGCGTGAAGGCCGACCTTGCGACCTTTAGCAAAGCCGTTGCCAACGGCATGCCGATCGGCATTCTTGCAGGGCGTAAGGATGTGATGTCGCTGTTCGACAAGGAGGTCTTTTTCTTTACCACCTTCGGCGGTGAGGCGCTTTCACTTGCGGCATGCAAAGCAACGATCAATGAATTGCGCAGCAAGCGAGTGGCTGCCTACCTCGATGCACTCGGCAGCAAACTGCGCGACGGCTACAATGCTCTTGCTCGTGACCTTGGTATTCATTACACCCGATGTTCGGGTTTCGGGTATCGCTCGATCGTTGCGTTCGATGCGACCGCCGGCAATCCGCTGGAGATGAAGTCACTCGTGCAGCAGGAGCTCTTCAAGCGCGGCATCCTCTGGAGCGGCTTCCACACGATGTCGTTCTCGCACACAGAAGAGGACGTGCTCTACACGCTCAACGCATGGCGCGATGTGTTGCCGATTCTGAAGAAGGCGGTAGATGAAAAGAATGTGCGAGGCTATATGCGCGGCGAATGTGTCGAGCCGGTCTTTCGAAAGACAAGCAATTTCAATATGAAGCCAAAGGTGCAGCAGTAGAGGTGAACGGCTTGCACGAGGGACAATCCGTGAACGATTTGTTCTCGCTGAAGGGGAAGGTCGCCGTCGTCACCGGCGCGCTCGGCTTGCTCGGCAGGCAGCATTGCAAAGCACTTGCCGAGGCAGGTGCGCATGTCGTCGTTGCTGATGTGCATGACGGCAACTGCACGGTGTTTGCATCCGAACTTACGCCGAAGGCAATCGGCATCGGCGTTGACATCACTAACAAGCGCGCCGTCGAAGCACTCTGTGCGGCTACGTTGAATGAGTTCGGTCGCATTGACATTCTTGTGAATAACGCTGCCATCAACGACATGTTCGAGAATCCTCAAGCGGCGGCGGAGCTCTCGAAGTTCGAGAACTATCCGCTCGAACTCTGGAAGCAATCGCTCGACGTGAACGTGACGGGAATGTTCCTCTGCTCGCAAGTTCTCGGCAGCGAGATGGCGAGGAACCGGCGCGGCAGCATCATCAACATCGCGTCGACGTACGGCATAGTGGCGCCGGACCAAGCATTGTACAGGAAGCCCGACGGCTCGCAAGCGTTCTACAAATCGGCGGCGTATCCGACGACCAAGGGTGCAGTCCTTTCGTTCACCCGCTTTCTCGCAGCATACTGGGGCAACGCAGGAGTGCGCGTGAACTCGCTTTCGCCGGGCGGGGTTGAAAATGCGCAAGAGGAATATTTTGTTCGCAGCTATGCCGCGCGCACACCGCTCGGTCGCATGGCTGCACCGACGGACTACAAAGGTGCCATTGTGTTTCTCGCAAGCGATGCGTCGGCTTATATGACGGGGGCGAATTTGGTTGTTGATGGAGGATGGACAGCATGGTGACACGTCGCGGCGAGCGTCAGAGTGCTAAGTTGGTAATGGGGCTTCTGCCCTTGGAGATGTGATCTATTCTCAAGCCCCACAATTAGACACTCCCCCGAACAGAACGGGGTATCGAACAAGAACCACAACGGAGAAAATGCATCATGAAAGAGAAATATCGTAGCCAAATCATAGACCTGTTGACGAAGGCATATTGGAGCGAAATCGAGACGATCACAAATTATCTTGCCAACTCGGTCAACCTCGATGGGGTGCGTGCAGAAGAAATCAAGAAATCGCTGGCGGCAGACGTCGCAGGCGAATTGAATCATGCGCAGATGTTGGCAAAGCGCATCAAAGAGCTTGGCGGTGTTGTGCCCGGCTCCATGCGGTTCAAACCGACGCAGAAAGCATTACAGCCGCCGAAGGACTCGACGGACGTTGTTGCGGTGATTCGCGGCGTGATTGCGGCGGAAGAAGAAGCCATAGAACATTATGGCATCCTCATCGAGTTGTGCGGGGACGCGCATGACTACGTGACGCAAGACTTGTGCATCACCGCGCTCGCCGATGAAGAGGGGCATCGCATGACCTTCACCGGTTATCTCAAAGAGTACACAAAGAAATAATCCATGTCCAAGAAACGAAAGTCGGGCACCGTGCGGCTGCGACAGAAAGAGCTTCGCCGCCGTGCGCGCGCAATCAAACTCGTCCTTGCCGATTGCGACGGTGTCCTCACCGATACCGGCGTCTACTACGGAGAGAACGGAGAGATCATGAAACGTTATTCGATTCGCGATGGGATGGGAACGCAACGCCTGCGCGAGGCGGGAATCGAAACAGGATATATCAGCGGAGAGCTCTCGCCCAGTCTGAAGATGCGCGCCGAGAAATTGAAGTTGCTGCACGTCTATCTCGGCATTGATGATAAGCTCTCGACGTTGCGCGCCATTCTGCAATCGAGCGGCTTGCGCTTGAACGAGGTTGCATACATTGGAGACGACGTGAATGACTACGACGTCATTACCGAGGTCGCAAACGAGGGTTTGACCGCAGCTCCCGCGGATGGAATGCCGCGAATCAAGAAGTCGGTTCACTACATTTGTACGGCGAAAGGAGGATGCGGCGCGTTTCGAGATTTTGCAGAGTGGATTCTTGAGCTGAGAGCGTAGTGCCGAGAAGTATTCTCACCATGGGATCAGGGCCACATTCATATCAAACACAAATTCAGAGGTTACGATGAACAAACCTGTTGTGCAGATCGGGGGGAAACATGTCGGTGAGGGGGAACCGGTCTTTATTATTGCGGAAATCGGCATCAACCATAATGGTTCGTTGGCGATCGCAAAGAAGTTGATTGATGGTGCAGTGCTTGCCGGTTGTGACGCCGTCAAGTTCCAGAAGCGTACGCCGGAAAAATGTGTGCCGCGCGATCAATGGGATATTGAGCGCGACACGCCGTGGGGTCGCATGTCATACATCGAGTATCGCCACAAAGTGGAATTCGGGCAAGCAGAGTATGAAGCAATTGATCGCCACTGCAAGGAACGGGGGATACTCTGGTTCGCATCATGTTGGGATGAGGATTCGGTCGCGTTCATGGAGCAATTCAATCCGCCGTGTTACAAAATCGCGTCGGCATGCTTGACCGACACGCATTTGCTCATCGAACATCGAACCACGAATCGCCCGGTCATCCTCTCAACGGGGATGTCAACGCCGGAGGAAATTGATCTCGCGGTGCGAACGCTCGGCAGAAAAAATCTCCTCATCGCCCACGCGACGTCGACTTATCCCTGCCCGCCGGACCAATTGAATTTGAACATGATTCACACGCTGCGCAATCGCTATCCCGATTGCCCAATAGGATACTCGGGGCATGAGACCGGGCTTACGCCAACATGGGCGGCGGTCACGCTCGGTGCAACGTTCGTGGAGCGGCACATTACTCTTGACCGCGCCATGTGGGGGAGCGATCAAGCCGCCTCGGTGGAGATCGGCGGTTTGATTCGTCTTGTGCAGAATATTCGCGATATTGAAAAGGCGATGGGCGATGGGGTGAAGCGTGTCTATCCCGAAGAGATAAAGCAACGCAACAAGCTGAGACGCGTCGGTGTCTCCGAACATGTTGCCGTGTGAACGTGTGGTGGAGCGACGATGTGACAATCCCATCACGCTGCACAGCGATTTGCCAGCGTCGCTCATTCCATGTGCAGAGCGACACGGGAGCGTTGCTCGTCAAGGCTTTTACACAACATTTGGAGCTATGGATCACAAGGCATGATTGAACGCAGTCTTGAGTGGATAACGAACTACTTCGCGAGCATGTCCACTGCTGAGCTTGCTTCGACAATCATCATTGCCGGTGCGGCGGTTGTCTTCGTCGTGCTCGAGCGAATTCGCCCGTATAACAAAGGGCAAGAAGTTCTGCGCGAAGGGTTTTTCGATGACTTTGCTCTCTACACGATCGCGCAAAGCTACATTCTCGGCATTGTCATCTTCACGTACATCATCAACTCGATAGATTCGTGGACCGGCTTGTCCCGCAGTCAATTGCTCTCGGGATTTCCCGTTTGGGCTCAGCTTGTGTTCTTCACCGTCACGCACGATTTCTATATCTATTGGATGCATCGCTGGATGCACAACAACCGCTACTTGTGGCGTCTGCACGAAGCGCATCATTCCCCCCAAAAAGTGGATTGGCTGAGCGGCTCGCGGTCTCATGCGCTCGAGATTCTGCTCAACCAAACCGTCGAGTTCACGCCGATAATCCTGCTTGGCGCATCGCCGGAAGTGGTCGCGTACAAGGGCGTCATCAGTGCGGTGTGGGGAATGTACATCCACTCCAATCTCGATATCCATACGGGTTGGTTGCAGCGCATCATCAATGGGCCGGAGATGCACCGCTGGCACCACTCGACGGGGAAGGGCCGCAACCGAAATTTCGCGACGAAGCTTGCAATTTGGGATTGGATCTTCGGGACGGCATTTCTTCCGCCGGGACACGCGAACGAATACGGGTTGAAGACATTCTTCCCGAGGCATTTCTTCGGTCAGCTCGTGTTTGCATTCCGGAGTTTTGGGAAAACCGACGTCACAGCACAACGCCGGACAACTCAGCGTGTATAGGGGAGTGGAATGAACCGGGTTTTCTTGTTTGTGTGCTTGGCATACGGGGTGGCTTGCGCTCAGGTGACGGAGGTCGCCGGCGATAGAGAATTTATTGATCTGAACTACAAAGCCGCTGCGGCGATATACGATTCGCTTCTGCAGACAACAACCGATTCCTCGGCAATCCTCTGGCGGCTTGCCCGCGTGCACATTTGCATGGGCGATGTTGAGGAAGGAGAGGGGAGTGCACAGCACTATCGCCAAGCGGAACGGTACGCTCGTCGCAGTGTACAACTCGATTCGATGTCGAGTCACGCGCACACGTGGTATGCCGCCGCGCTGGGCAGCGTCGCGTTGCATGAAGGAGGGAAAACGAAAGTCCGCAGCGCGCATGAAGTGCGTCGTGAGCTTGATCGCGCCCTCGCGCTCGATCCGAGCAACGACATCGCCTATTCGATTCTCGGCTCTTTCTATCGCGCACTTGCGGGGTTGAGTTGGTTCGAACGTCAACTTGCCGCGCTGTTTTTGGGAAGGCTTCCCGAGGGGGGCTACGAAGAAGGCGAACAGGCGTTGAAGAAAGCGATCGAGCTGAATCCTCACTCCGGACGGCATTACTACGAATTAGGTTTGCTGTATTTGGATTGGGACAAGCCCGAGTTGGCGAAACAAGTGCTTGGTAAAGTTCCGATGATGCCTATCGCAGTTGCACGTGACATTCATAACAAAGCGGACGCTGAGAAGCGGCTCGCGATACTGTGCGACTAATACTGAACAGGTTTTCGTTTGCTTGGGACGAACAATTCCGCCATCATTGCGGTTGTCTCCTCTCATCGCTCTACAATCAAGGAAAAAGGTTATGTCTCGTACTCTTGTGTTCATAATCGCTGCGAGCCTTGTGCTTGTCGGCTGCAACACGAAACAACAACAGTCGGAAGCGCCGAAACAACTGCAACGGCCGCAACAAGGCGAGATACCCGAGGGTCATCCGGATATTTCGGCTATGGGTGCGCCAACCTCCGCTGCAGGCGTAGCCTGGACGTTGCCGTCGAGCTGGAAGGCAGGTCCGCCAAAACAAATGCGCGTTGCGACGTACACTATACCTGCGGCAAGCGGCGACGCCGAAGGAGGAGAATGCGCGGTGTTCTATTTCGGCAGCGGTCAAGGCGGCGATGTGGAAAGCAATATTCAGCGCTGGGTGAGCCAATTTATTGACGCGGGCAAACCCGAGCGTTCGTCGAAAGAAGTAAACGGGCTGAACGTGGAATTGGTGAGGATTGCCGGCACCTACACCGCACCAAGCGGTCCGATGATGCAATCGAGCGGCAACAAAGAAAACTACCGCCTCCTCGGCGCCATCGTTGCGGCGCCGGAAGGTTCGGTGTTTTTCAAATTCACGGGTCCGGCAAAAACCGTTGGCGCGACGGAGAAGGATTTTGACGCGCTGATTGGGTCGCTCACGAAATAAACCAATGAACGCACAAACAAAAAGACCTCGCAGGTCAGCTCTTCCGAAAAGGTTGGCGCGGTTCTTTTGGGATTGCGATTTCCCTTCGTTGTCCTGGAGGGCGAACAAAGATTACATCATCATTAAGTTGCTGACCGACGGTGATTGGACTTCTCAGCAATGGTTGCGTGAGAAATTTGGGGACGATGCGTTGCGTCAATGCATCGAGCGCCGTAACGGCAGGGGACTTGACCCCCGGAGTTTGAGATTTTGGCAGTTGGTGTTGAATATTGACTCTCGCAAAGTTGACAAGTGGATCCATACGGCGATGCAGAATCCGTGGTATAGGCGGTTTCATCCTCGTCGAAAATGAAATTCTATCCCGATACACTCACTCGAAAGCAGCGAGCGATTCTTCCAATCGTCGCGCGTGCCGTCGAGGAATACGGTTTTTATCTTGCGGGAGGAACAGCGATCGCATTGCAATTGGGTCATCGTCGGTCTGATGACTTCGATTGGTTCACGCCGAAAAGGGTCTCCGACTATTCAATTCTCATTCCGCAGATTCAGCAACTGGGGTTTCCCCTTGAGATTGAAAGCCATGATCGCGCATCTCTCTATACTCGCATCAACGGCGTAAAGGCATCCTTCATCGAATTTTCCTTTCCGATGCTGAAGCGTGTAGTTCGTTGGAAGTCGGAAGGAGTCGCAATGGCGTCACTCGATGATCTCGCAGGAATGAAACTCGCCGCCGTTGCACAACGCGGAGCGAAAAAGGATTTTATTGATCTCTTCGCGTTGCTGGAGAAACATCGTCCGCTGAACGAGTTGCTTTCACTGTATCAGAAAAAGTTCTCCATTCGCGATATTGGTCATGTGCTTCGTGCGACAACCTACTTCGACGATGCTGAACGGCAACGGATGCCCTCTATGATATGGGGCGCGAGCTGGCTCGATGTGAAGGATGCCATCAAGAGGCAGGCAAAGGAATTTGCGGCATAGACATCGCCTCACGCCAAAAGCTCTTCCACCTTCTCCGCAAACTCAATATCCAGCGTACTGATCCCGCCCGCATCGTGCGTCGTCATATCAATCACGACGCGATTCCAGACGTTGAACCATTCGGGATGATGATTCATGCTTTCGGCAATCAGCGCAACGCGGCTCATAAAGCCGAACGCCTCGATGAAGTTGTTGAATTTGAATTCCTTGTGAAGCTTGCCGTTCTCTATCGTCCAGCTGCTCAACGATTTCAGGCCCGCTGCAATTTCTTCTTGAGACAACTTCTCAACCTTCGCCATCCGTTTTTTCCTTTTGCATTTTACAACGATTACGCTTTCTCAAACGTCAGCAATTCACGACATTCGCTGACCATTGGCTTTGGTCCCTCACCCGCAGTGTGGGCGCGCATCTTGTCGCCGCGGCGGGGGAGATACACCTTCCCAATGGGCATCATGTTCATCTCCCTCATCACCGCCGCAACCTCGAACGGAAAATCAATGAAGCCAAAATTCCCGACCGTCGGTTCGACGATGATGGAAACCCGTCCCTTGGATTTCAAAATGCGAACAGCTTCGCGAATAATGGTCTTCAACTTCATCATCGTCTCTGCTTTCGAGGCGTTGACGGAAAAATCTCGGTCGTCCGCTTTCGGATAGAAATCGTGCGGTGGGTCGAGAAGGACGTAATCCACCGTGCCAGACTGTTCGGGAATTCCCGTCTGCAGAATATTCGCGCGCTGAATTCGTTCATCGCTCGGTTCGATGTCGTACATCTTGCACGTGCGATTGGTGAAGTACGGAACGTTCGCAACCACATCGCCCGTTGTGCCGCTTCCCGCCATTGGGTCAAGGATAAGCCACCCCGGCTCGGTGTAGTAGAAGAGCGCGTTCGCAACAATCTGACCTGCAAGCCTTCCCTTGTAGCCGGACTTTCCGAAACGCGGGTCAGGCGCATCCACCGACCAGATGTTACGCTCTTTCAAATCGAAGCCGAAGCGTGTCTTCTCATCTTCACGCCGCGCAAGCTCATCTTCGCGAATGTGTTTTTGCAGATCGGAAATTGTCCACCTGTTCGCGATCGCCAACTTCTCGTACTCGGCGCGTTTGCGGCTCTCATCAACTTTTGTCGCCAACTCGAAGTAGAATATTTCTGCCAGCGGACGGCTTTGCACGTCCGGATAGTACGTGTAAAACAGTTGACACTGTTTCAACATACTATATGGAAACTTGAAGCCGGGAATATCCGACAGCCGTTTCAGAATGTGTTCGCCAAAAATTCCCTCCTTCAATGCGGTTGGGATAATTTTCTCGACGAGGAATTTCCCTAAGTCCCAATAATTGTCGGCGGAAAATGAATTGAGTTTTTCAATGAGCGGATCGAGCGAGGATGATTTTGACATGGTCCTTGACATATCATGCTCCGGATGAGATTGAGTGCAGTTCAAGGATACATGAAAGCCGAGAGGATTGCAAGCGGTACCAAACGCAAAGCGCCTTCGGGTGTCAACCGGAGGCGCTTCGTAAGACTCGACGGCAGAGCTCAAGCTATCGTGATTGCCTTCTCCAGGTACACATCCTGAATCGTATTCAGAATCTTCACGCCATCCTTCATCGGTTTCTGGAACGCCTTCCGCCCCGAAATCAACCCCATGCCGCCCGCGCGCTTATTGATGACGGCAGTCTTCGCTGCTTCAGCAAGATCGCTCTCGCCCGATGAAGCGCCGCCGGAGTTGATCAATCCTGAACGACCCATGTAGCAGTTCGCAACTTGATACCGCGTCAAGTCAATCGGGTGGTCGGACGACAAATCGCTATACACCTTCTTGTGTGTCTTGCCGAAGTTGAGAGCGGTGTACCCACCGTTGTTCTCTGGAAGTTTTTGTTTGATGATATCCGCTTCGATTGTCACACCCAAATGGTTCGCTTGCCCCGTCAAATCGGCGGAGACATGATAATCCTTCTCCTTTGTTTTGAAGGCAGCGTTGCGCAAGTAGCACCAGAGCACCGTTGTCATTCCCAATTCATGCGCATACTTGAACGCCGCACTCACCTCCTGAATCTGCCGCTTCGATTCCTCAGAGCCAAAATAAATCGTTGCGCCAACGGCGACCGCGCCAAGCTCGAATGCCTGGTCAATATCGCCGAACATGATCTGATCGTACGTATTCGGATACGAGATGAACTCGTTATGGTTGAATTTGAGGATGAACGGAATCTTATGGGCATACTTGCGTGCGACCGCGCCAAGCACGCCAAGCGTTGACGCGACGGCGTTGCATCCCCCCTCGAGCGCAAGCTTCACGATGTTCTCCGGATCGAAATACATCGGATTCGGCGCGAACGATGCCCCCGCCGAATGCTCGATCCCCTGGTCAACTGGGAGAATCGAAAGGTAACCAGTGCCGGCGAGCCGGCCGGTATTGTACATTTGTTGAAGGCTGCGCAACACGCCCGGCTTCCGGTCACTCGGAATCCAAACCCGGTCAACGAAGTCCGGTCCCGGCAAGTGAAGCGCATCTTTGGGAATCGTCTTGCACTGATGTTCGAGCAGGCTCTTCGCATCAGCGCCCAAAAGTTGTTCAATGTCTTTCAACATGACTGCTGTCTCCTTGTTTGAAAAAAAGAAAAGTGGAATTCTTTTATCGGCTTGTTTCGGTCAACAATGGGGAGGACATTTGCAAAACGGCGTTTCCAACATAGGAAAAAATTCACACAATACAAAGTAAACCTCCGCCTCCTCTTTGTCTGAAAACCGACCGTAAACGTGCAATCTCACGCATGTAATTTTTGCCATCTGTACTCAGGAATGGGCAAAAAATACTTCCGCTGTTTACGGTTGTGTCCACCAGCCATGCAAGATGAGCTGAAATCGCGGGAAACTTTCTTGGCATGATATTCGTACTTCTAAAGAGTGACAGAAGAAATCAGTATCAATCGAGGATGCCATGCGAAAAGTATATCGGTTCGGACAGCTCACCAAAGGGGAACGCGAGTTCCTCGAAGCCGTCTTGATGGAGGAAATCGAAGTGCAAGCGTGGTACGCCGTCACCTACAGCGTCATGATGAGTGACGAAGTCTTCATGTGCATTCAATAAGCGAAACGATGAAAACCGTTGCTATAACAGCACTCGTTGGCGCTCTCGTTGCTCTTCCATTGATCTTCGGTCGGCGCAAGCCCGAGGCGTTGCCAATCAGAATCAACGACGATCACCGTCAGGCCGACGCGAACCTTCGTTACGACGTAGACGATTTCTTGACAGACTAAAATCCCGATGAAGTTTCCCTTGGTGGGATGGGAAACATTCATTTCAAAAAGGGCAGAGCGCGGCGATACGTTCTGCCCTTTTACTTTCTATGCCAATGGACAGAGGGTCGTGACACCATTCCTCTTTTGGGGCTGCAGACGGACTACATCGTCCGAAGTGCCTTCTGCGCCGCGGGAAAGCGGGCTGCTTCGTGGTAACTGTTGCCGCCCTCCCTCACACATGCCGACCGAACCAACCTGAATATCGCAATAATCCCGACTTATCGGGGCTGCGCAGTAGCCAGCCTGATCCCTTAAGGACCTGTGGAGCGATTCTCCAGAATCGCGCTTTCGCAAGCCCGAGCGACACTGGAGTGTCGCTCTACGGGTTTGAGAACCAAGCGTCACTTTGAAAAGAACATCAATAGTTGTATCCTTGAACAGTACGAGCCGCGTGACAGCAACAGAAAATCGTAATCCGCGTCCATCCGCCATAACCCGCGCTCCCATGTTCTTTCAATACTTCGACAATGCCTCGCACATCCCAAATAGCGCAAGTCGGTAAGCGAGCGATCGAGCTTTCCAATCTCAACAAAGTTCTCTATCCCGAGGACAACATTGTGAAAGCGGAACTGATCGAATACTATCTCACGATTGCGCCGACCATTCTTGCACACATCAAGGGTCGTCCGCTCTCACTCGTTCGTTTCCCCGACGGCATTAACGGTGAAAAATTCTTTCAGAAGAATCGCCCCGACTGGGCACCCGAGTGGCTCGAATACGTCACGCTCGGCGAAGGCAACGAGAAAAAGGATTACATCATCGCCACGGAACCTGCCTCGCTGGTCTGGCTCGCGAACCTCGCGTGCATCGAGTTACACCAGATGCACGCCCGCCTGCGCCCACAGCGCGACAACCGGATGAGCCTCGACAATCCCGACTATTTTGTTTTCGATTTCGACCCACCGGAAGGGTTCAGCTTCCCGCAAGTCGCAGCACTCGCACTCGAATTCAGAGAGCATATCGAAACGTTCGGGTATCATCCATTCGTGAAAACGACGGGACGCAAAGGCGTTCACATCGTCGTGCCCATCGAGACGAAGTGGGGCTTTCAAGAAGCGTTCGAAGCGGCGGAAGCTATCGCCAGGCCTTTCGTCGCCGCGCGCGAAAGGCTTCTCACCTTGCACCTCAAGAAGGAATATCGAAAAGGAAGAGTCTTCCTCGACATCTTTCGCAATCGGAACCATCAGACAATCGTCGCGCCGTACAGCGTACGAGGTCTCGCCGGTGCATCGGTTTCCGCTCCGCTCACATGGGATGAGATAGCCCAGATCAAGACCATTCAAGACTTGAACATCAAGACCGTCGTCGAGCGCGTTCTGCGCCACGGCGACCCATGGGAAGCGATTGCCGCATACGCCGCGCCGTTGCATACACAACGCAAAACACTCACCCAAAAATCTCTCGCTCCCTCGCGTCGGCACAAGGAACCGGAAACACTCGAGACATACAAGAAGAAACGAAGCATCGGCAAAACGCCCGAGCCGATGCAAGCAGTTGCCCTCGGTGAAGGAAACGCCTTCGTCGTGCATCGTCATCACGCATCGCGCTTGCACTACGATTTACGGCTCGAGCAAGACGGTGTGCTGAAATCGTGGGCTGTACCGAAAGGCTTGCCGCCGCGCCCGGGCATCATTCGTCTCGCCGTTGCGACCGAAGATCATCCGCTCGAGTATCTGAACTTCGAGGGGCACATTCCCAAAGGTGAATATGGTGGTGGCGAGATGTGGGTTTACGCGCGCGGGAAGTATGCGATTACCAAAGAGAAAAAAAATGGCTTCTACTTCCGCCTGCAAAGCAAAGAGCTGAACGCCGAGTATCGCACGCACAAAACAAAAGAGAATGAATGGATGCTCGAACGCGTCGATACGCCGCAAGTAGATTGGCTGCGCGATGAAATCGAGCCGATGCTCGC
Organism: uncultured Chitinophagales bacterium; assembly: GCA_964444145.1. GTDB lineage: Bacteria > Bacteroidota > Ignavibacteria > UBA10030 > UBA6906 > CAADGV01. The sequence continues at coordinate 4,619 of CAYUFU010000058.1, read as the reverse complement.
CGGAGCTGCCGAGAAACCGCCACGCTCCGAAGATTTTCTATTCGAGGTGAAGTGGGACGGCATTCGCGCATTGATTTCGTTGGACGATGGACAAGTGCGCATTCGGACGCGGAACAAGTTGGACATCACGAATCGCTTTCCCGAATTGCTGATTCATGAACAGGCGTTCCGCGCAACGGGAGCGCTGTTCGATGCTGAAATCGTTTGTCTCGACGAAAGCGGCAAGCCTGTTTTCAAAAACGTCATTCATCGGATGCAGCAAACTGCCGAGGGAGCAATCGAGCGAGTCAAGGCGAAGTATCCCGCCGTCTGCTATGTGTTCGATTGCTTGTACTTGGATGGTCGCCCGATTGTGAATGAGCCGCTCATTCGACGCCGGGCATGGCTTGTCGACGCGATCAAAAAAGGAACGCCGTATCGCGTCAGCGAAGTTGAAGAAGACGGCAATGCGCTATTTCACGCCGCCGCGCAGCTCGGACTCGAAGGCATCATGGCAAAAGAAAAATCGAGCACCTATCAGGCGGGGAAACGCTCGACGGCGTGGCTGAAAATCAAAACGCGCCAAACGACGGACTGCATCATCATCGGCTACACGAAGGGGAAAGGAAACCGCGCAAACGAATTCGGTGCGTTGCATCTCGCGCAACAGGATGGCGATACACTGCGCTACGTCGGTAAAGTCGGAACCGGATTCGATGCGAAGGTGATGAAAGAAATTTTCTCTGAACTGAAATCGCTTAAGCAAGTCAAACGCCCAGTCAAGGAAAAGCCGATTGACGATTCGGCATCAACGTACATCGAGCCGAAGCTGATGTGTGAAGTGCAGTATGCCTCGTGGACGAAGGATAAGATGCTGCGCGAGCCGGTGTTTGTGAAGATGAGATTCGATTTGTAAGCGACAGCATTTCTCTCTATATTTTCTCTGCGAATTTTCACAATCCATGAAGCTCGTCCATTCATTTAGTCTCATCGCGCTGTTCATCTTTTCAGGCTGCGTCCAACGCATCGCAGTTAGTTCTGTCGGCGGTATCGTTGCCGACGGCTTCGACGCGCTCACCGAAGAATCCGATTGGGAGTTTGCGGGACAGGCTTTGCCGGGAAACTTGAAACTGCTCGAAGTAATGCTGAAGAACTCCCCGGACAATGAACGCCTGCTCACACTGCTCGCCGAAGGGTATGCAAGCTACTCGCTCGGCTGGGTAGAAGATGTTGATGTTGAACGAGCGCGAACGTTTTATCTCCGCGCACGCGATTACGGCATGCGCGTCTTACAGCAAGACAGCGATCTGAAAAAAGCGTTCAACGGTTCCCCCGATGACTTGAAGTCCGCTCTCGCCAAGAAATCCCACGATGTTGTGCCCGGCGTGTTCTGGACAGCATTTGCCTGGGGCGGCTATCTCAACATCACGCTCACCGATCCGGACGCTATCGCCGCCATCCCTACTATCGAAACGTTGATGAACTTCGTTGCGGAAAAAGACTCGACCTTCTACTTCGGCGGTGCGCATCTGTTTTTGGGAACGCTCTACGGCAGCCGCTCGAAATTCTTGGGCGGCGATCCGGAGAAATCCAGGATGTATTTCGAGAAAGCGCTCCGCATCAACGGAGAGAAGTTCTTGATGACGCATGTGTATTTCGCAAAATCCTATGCCGTGCAAACCTTGAGCGATTCCTTGTTTGAAGCGTTGCTGACGAAAGTTGAAAATACGTCGCTCGACGTGTTACCGAAGTTCCGCCTCGGCAACGTGATCGCGAAGCGAAAAGCGAAAGCGCTCCTCGCGAGAAAAGACGAGTTGTTCTAACCCGACATGAACGAACCCCCGGAAACCTCCACGACACAAAGGAACTCCATGCAGAGAAGACTTGTGGCAATCGCTGTGTATCTCTCAACGATTGTCGGACTGGCAAGCGCCCAGCAATATACCATCAAATTCGCCTCCCTCGCACCCGAAGGCAGCACCTGGACAAACGTGCTGCGCGAGTACGACGCGGCGATTCGCAAAGAAAGCAACGGGAGGCTCGGCTTCAAAATCTACGCCGGCGGCGTGCAAGGGGAAGACAAAGATGTCCTCCGCAAGATGCGCAACGGGCAATTGCACAGCGCCGGACTCACAGGTGTGGGACTTGGCGACATCACCTCGAAGGTGCGCATCCTCGACTCGCCGTTTCTGTTCGAGAGTCTCGAAGAGGTTGATTCTCTCTGCGCACGATTCGGCGCCGAGTTCGACAAGGCGTTTCGCGACAATAACTATGTGTTGCTCGGGTGGGCAGAAGTCGGGTGGGTGTACGTGTTCACAAACAAACCTGTGCGCTCACTTGCCGACATGAGCGGCGTGAAGATGTGGATGTGGGAAGGAGACAAAATCGCAGAAGCAACATTCAAAGCACTCGGCATCAACCCGATTCCGCTGTCGGTGATTGACGTGCTGACGTCGCTGCAAACGAAGTTGATAGACGGCGCGTACACGTCGCCGCTTGCCGCGCTCGTGTTGCAGTGGCACACGCGTGTCAAGCACATGATGAATTTGCCCCTGGCAGATGCGCAAGGTGCCGTCGTCATCACGAAGAAAAAATTCGACGAGCTGCCACCAGACCTGCAGGAAATTCTTCTTCGCAACGGAAAGAAATACATGCGCGAGCTGACGGTGAAGTCGCGCAAAGAGAACGAAGCGGCAATCGCCACGATCAAGAAAGCCGGTATTCAGGTGAACGAGGTGAGCGACAAGAACGCCATTGCCGAGTACATCGCTGCGGGCAAGAAAGCACGCCAGTCGCTCGTCGGAACGCTGTTCGATCAAGACTTTCTGACCCGCGTCGAAAAGACGCTCGCCGACTTGCGCACAAAGAAAAAGAAATGACGCTCCTGCACTCACTCGACCGTTTTCTCGTCAAAGCAGAGACAGCGCTTCTCGTTATCTTTCTCTCTGCGATGATTCTGCTCTCGTTTTCCCAAGTCGTTCTTCGTAATGCATTCAACACGGGGATTCTTTGGGCAGACCCACTCGTCCGACACCTTCTCATTTGGGCGGGATTCCTCGGCGCAGCAATAGCAACCCATGAAGAGCGGCACATCAGCATTGATGCGCTCACAAAATTTTTCTCCCCGAAACTCAAAGCGCTTACGCAAATCCTTACTTCGCTGTTCGCCGTGATCGTCTGTTACTATCTTGCCGACGCCGCGCTGGTTTTTCTTCGAGATGAAAAAGGGGCGGGAAGTGAGTTCGTTCTTTCCATCCCATTGTGGATTGCGATTCTCATCATTCCTGCGGGCTACGCGTTAATGGCGTTACACTTCGTGGTGAAGATTGGAGAGAATGCTCTGACGCTGTTGGGGAAGAACAACCAAACATGAGCCTCTTCGTCGTCGGCATCATCCTTCTTTCCCTCGCCCTTCTCGGCGCGCCGTTGTTCACCATCATCGGCGCGATTGCCATGCTGAGTTTCGCGGGCGAGGGCATCGAATCGTCTGCGGTGATGGTCGAGTTGTATCGCATCTGCAGCAACCCGACTCTTGTCGCCATTCCGCTTTTCACATTCGCGGGCTATGTGCTTGCCGAGAGTAAAACACCTCAACGGCTCGTCAATCTTGCGCGCGCATTCTTCGGCTCGTTCAGCGGCGGGCTTGCTGTTGTTGCGTTGGTTACGTGCGCGATGTTCACTGCGTTTACCGGCGCGTCAGGCGTTACCATCGTCGCGCTCGGCGGCTTGCTCCTGCCGATTCTTCTCAAAGAACAGTATCCCGAAAAATTCTCGCTCGGGCTCATCACCACCTCGGGTAGTTTAGGTTTGCTCTTTCCGCCAAGCCTGCCGCTCATTCTCTACGCGCTGATTGGGAAAATCAGCATTGATAAATTGTTTGCCGCGGGCATCGTACCTGGTATGTTTCTCGTCGTCATCCTCTCGACATACGGTATTCTCCAGGGAAGAAAAGCAAAAGTCCCGACGGTGAAGTTTTCGTGGGTGAATGTGCGGAGCGCAGTGCGCGCCGCCGCGTGGGAAATCCCTCTCCCCATCATCATCATCGGCGGGATTTACAGCGGCGCCTTTACAGCAACGGAAGCCGCGTCCATCACGGCGTTCTACGTGTTGATTGTCGAAGTCTTCGTGTACAAAGACTTGAGCTTGACACGCGACATTCCACGCGTCATGCGCGAAAGCATGGTGCTCGTCGGAGCAATCCTAATGATCATCGGCACGGCGATGGGCATGACGAATTACCTTGTGGACAACGAAGTGCCGATGAAGCTCTTCGAGTACACCAAAGAATTTGTCTCCAGCCCAACGATGTTCCTCATCGTGCTGAATATCTTTCTGATCATCGTCGGGATGATGATGGATATTTTTTCCGCCATCATCGTCGTCGTTCCGCTCATCATTCCAATCGCAACAGCGTATGGAGTTGATCCCGTGCATCTTGGCATCATCTTCTTGACCAACCTCGAAATCGGTTATCTCACGCCACCCGTCGGCCTCAATCTCTTCATCTCGAGCATTCGATTTCAAAAACCTGTCCTCACCATCGTGCGCGCAACGCTGCCGTACATCGGCATCCTGCTCATCGCGCTCATCATCATCACGTACGTACCGACGCTGAGCTTGTGGTTGGTAACTGTGTTGGG
>CAYUFU010000057.1:0-24435 GCA_964444145.1 uncultured Chitinophagales bacterium | reverse complement strand
GCCATGATGTTGAAGCCGGTCGTATTGAAACACTTGACCACATCTGCGCCGGGCGTTTGCGAGCGAAGGACCTCGTGCGGGCTTGGCAAGCCCGGACGTTGCCTGAGTGAATTGCTCGCATCTATCAGAATTTTCTTTTGCACGTTCCCCAATGTAGCGGCAACATCACCCAATGCATCACCGGGCACGGCAAGCAGAATCACGTCCGATGAATGTACAGCTTCAGGTATCAGCGCCACGCGAATCTTCGGCTCCTCCCGGACAACTGAAGCGCCTTTGAACTTCGACAGGTCGCGGACTCCAATAGTGAGATCATGGCCGGCACGCGCCCATGTCACCGCGAGCGCCGAGCCGACATTACCCGAGCCTATGACGGCGATGTTCATGTGTGTTCCTCCATAGAATAGTTCATTCCGCTTTCTCAAAACACCTTCCGGACGAAAACCCCAACGTTCGCTGTAACGAGCAATCTGTTCGATCCGCGTACGGACAGATCGCACAGGGGGCCTATCTGGTAACCGTGAAGTGCCGCTCCAACGCGCAATCGCATGCTGCTTTGGCTATGACCACTATTCAAGAATGTTCCGCTCAGTTCAACCTGACCGGTAAACTGACTCGACTCCAACGACGGGTGTGCATAACGAACAAGCACAAAGTAATTGAACTTGCGCGTCTTTCCGAATCCGACGGTGCCAAGAGAGAACAAAGACGCAGCGCTGCCGGCAGTGTAGTACTGAATTCCACCTCCCGGAGCAAACTCCGCGTTGACCACTCTGCCTTCGAGAGCGACGCCGCCTCCAAACGGAAGGTTGTATGACGCCACCCCAAGGGCAGACGAGCTTACGTTGTTCTCATACGTTATGCTCACTCGTGTACGCTGAAAAAAGAGGAACGGCGAAGCTTCCTCGAATGGTCGGAGCCAGAGCACATCTCCGGCCCCGTAACGGTTCCCAATGGAAAGTTCAACAGGGATTTGAGCGTTTGCGCGCGCTGCAAACAGCACGAACACGAGAAGAAGTCGCTTCGCTGCCATCGTCTCACTTTTTCGATTCGAGCATCCGAACCAATAGTCGTGCTGCCTCGCCGCCGCTGTTCTGCTGCTGGCCCGTGATCAGGTTGCCGTCGGCGATGGCAAACGGCGTGAATGCGTCCTTCACGACAAACGTTGTATTCTTCATCTTGCGCGCTTCTGTTTCAATCCAGAACGGTTGGATGCGCTTGCCGACGAAATTGTCGGCGTATTGCTCCTCGCTATCTGCGAAGCCTGTCCATTTTTTCCCTTCGACGAGATACTTGCCGTTGGGCAATTGGGCGTCGAGCAAGATGCAGGTGGAATGACACACAAGCGCCGTCGGCTTCTTCGTCAAGTAAAAGTCAACGACAAACTTCTCCAGTTCCTTGTTTCCACGGAATGTGTACATCGGACTCTGCCCGCCGACGAGGAAGATGGCTTTGTAGTCTTTGGGGTTGACAGTGGAGAGCTTCCGCGTGTTTTCAATCAGCTTGCTGGTAATAGGAGAAGTGATGAAGCCGAGACTTACAAAGTCGTGTGCGGAGTAGCCACTTGCGTCGCGCGGATCGCTGTAGGCATCGAACTCCAACTTTCCTCCGTTCGGACTGACGATCTCCACCTCATATCCTGCCTGCACGAACTCCCAGTACGGATGGGTCAGCTCGGCTGCCCAGCATCCGATAGGCCATTGGGTTTGCTGGGAGACGGAAGGGTTTGCTGCAAGCATTAGAATCTTTCCCTTGGTCTTCGTCCCGTGTTCTGCTGCTCGCGTGTAGTTAGTGAAAATGCCGAGCAAGCCGATGGCGGCTACTGCCAAGAAATGCTGTGGTTTCATAGAGACTCCTCAAAGTATTTTTGTTTTTGCACAATGTGTTCGATAAATTTACTGCGGTCTCCGTGCTCAATCAAGAACGCACCGAGTTCTCACATGCTTACGAGAAAGTAAGCATTGGCAAATGCGCAACGGAATCCGCAAAGTTGAGGAGAAAAAAAGTGCCGGTATTCGTCTATAAAGGTCGCCGCTATAACAATCCGGTGGAGCTTGCGTTTCGGTTCTTAGGAGGCAAATGGAAGGCTCCGATTCTCTGGCGATTGAAGGATGGCCCGAAGCGGTACGGTGTGCTGAAGAGGTCCCTTGCCGGCATCTCTCACAAGATGCTCGCGCAGCAGCTTCAAGAGTTGGAGAAGGAGCGCTTCGTGAAGCGCAAGGTGTTTGGTACTGTCCCGCCGGCGGTGGAGTACTCGCTGAGCGAAAGAGGGAAGACCTCCATCCCCATTATCGAGGCGTTGCGTTCCTGGGGCGATGCAATGAAGAACAGTAAGACTTCTGCGTAGCAGCGCATCGCTTATTGCCTCTCTCCACGCAATCGCGCACGTGGTGAAGGTCTATTTCATCTGCGGCAACGGCTCTCGTACCGAAGCGTCCCTACTCCAAAAATTTATACGCCTCAAGAGTCAAGAACTCCGTGAACTCTTCCTGCATGACAAGCTGATTGAAGAGCCGCAGCGCGAGTTCGAAGCGATGGGAGTGGACGAAATCCGTTCCGAGCAGCGTTTCGATCTTTGCGATCTCCTCAGGAAGAATTTTTCGATACAACTCGGGTGTTACTCTCCGACCGTCGTCAAGCATTGCATTGCGGTGATGAAACCATTGCCACACCTGTGAGCGGGAGATTTCCGCCGTGGCTGCGTCTTCCATCAGATTATATATACCAACAGCGCCCGAGCCGCCGAGCCATGCAGTAAGATATTGCAAGGCAACGTTGATATTGTTGCGCAGTCCTGTTTCGGTGATCGTGCCGCCGTCAATGGCAAAGTTGAGGAGGTCTTTCGCCGTAACGTGCACATCTTCTCGCATGCGATGCTTCTGATGCGGCGCCGAGCCGAGCACATCATCGAACGGCTTGCGCGCAACAGACACGAGATCGGGATGCGCGACCCATGTGCCGTCGAAGCCGTCGTTCGCTTCACGCACTTTGTCCTCGGCGACTTTTGCCAAAGCACGCGCATTCACTTCGGCATCTTTTCTGCTTGGAATGAACGCCGCCATGCCGCCAATAGCATGTGCACCACGTTTGTGGCATGTCTTCACGAGAAGCTCCGTGTAGGCGCGCATGAAGGGGACAGTCATCGTCAGTTGCGACCGATCGGGCAAGAGAAAGTCGCGTTTGCCGCTGAACTTCTTGATCACGCTGAACATATAGTCCCAACGCCCTGCGTTCAGGCCGACGATATGATCCTTTAGCTCAAACAGAATTTCCTCCATCTCGAACGCTGCGAGAATCGTCTCAATAAGCACGGTGACTTTGATCGTACCGCGAGGAATTCCTAACTCGTCTTGAGCAAGATTGAAGACGTTATTCCACAACTTTGCTTCGAGATGGCTCTCCATCTTCGGCAGGTAGAAGTACGGACCCGTGTTCCGCTTGAGGAGCGCTTTCGCATTGTGAAAGAAATACAACCCGAAATCGAAGAGCGAGGCGGATATCGGCTCGCCGTCAATCAACACGTGTTTCTCTTCTAAATGCCAGCCGCGCGGACGGACGAGAAGTACGGCAGTCTTTTCGTTGAGCGTGTATTGTTTCCCCTCAGGCGTGGTGAGAGCAATTGTTCGTTCGATGGCATCACGAAGATTGCGATGCCCGTGCAAGAGGTTCAGCCATGTGGGCGAGTTTGCATCCTCGAAATCTGCCATGAAGATGTTCGCGCCCGAGTTGAGCGCGTTGATCATCATCTTGCGCTCAACCGGTCCTGTAATTTCGACGCGGCGGTTTTGCAGATCGTCGGGAATGGTACCGACTCTCCACGACGGGTCTTCGCGAATGCCGCGCGTGTCTTCGAGAAAGTTTGGCGTCTCGCCGGCATCGAGTCGCGCCTGTCGCTCGGTACGTTTGCGGAGTAACGTTTGCCGCGTCGTGCGAAACGTTCGTTCCAACTTCGCAACGAACGCAAGCGCTTCGGGCGAAAGGATATCTGCAAACGCCGCCTGATGGTTGCTCAGAAGCTGGATGTCCGATCGAGTTGCATGGGTTACGTCGTGCATGGTCCGTCTCCGCTCAGTGTTGTGCTGTTGCATAGAACTGGGCGGTTTCGGTCGAGCCTTTCATCGCCGTCGTCGAAGACATGCCGCCGGAAATGATGTTGGTGACGAGATCGAAATATCCCGTGCCCACTTCGCGTTGGTGCTTCGTTGCAGTATACCCCTTTGCCTCGCTGGAGAATTCATTCTGTTGAAGTTCCGAGTACGCTGCCATACCCCGGTTCTTGTACTCATGAGCAAGCGTAAACATGCTGTAGTTGAGCGCGTGAAAACCGGCAAGTGTGACGAACTGGAATTTGTATCCCATCTCCCCCAACTTCTCTTGGAAGTGCAGGATGGTATCCTCGTCCAATTTCTTTTTCCAGTTGAATGATGGCGAGCAATTGTACGCGAGCAGCTTTCCAGGGAACTTCTCGTGGATCGCGTCCGCAAACTCTCTCGCTTCGCCTAAATCGGGGTGCGATGTTTCGCACCAAAGCAGATCCGCATACGGCGCGTATGAAAGCCCGCGATCAATCGCTTGCTCGATGCCGCACTTCACGCGGAAGAATCCCTCGGCGGTTCGTTCGCCGGTGATGAACCTGTGATCGCGCGGGTCAATATCGCTGGTGAGAAGATTCGCGCTGTCGGCGTCCGTGCGCGCAATAATGATGGTCGGAACATCCAGCACGTCTGCAGCAAGCCGCGCTGCGGTGAGTGTACGAATGAACTGGCTCGTCGGCACGAGGACCTTGCCGCCCAAGTGGCCGCACTTTTTTTCTGACGCGAGCTGATCTTCGAAATGTACTCCGGCGGCGCCCGCTTCGATCATCGCTTTCATCAACTCGAACGCATTCAACGGTCCGCCGAATCCTGCCTCGGCATCGGCGACAATGGGCGCGAGCCAGTGAATGCCGTTGACGCCTTCGGAATAATGAATCTGATCTGCACGCAGGAGGGTCTGATTTATGCGTCGGACAACCTCAGGAACGCTGTTGGCGGGATAGAGACTTTGGTCAGGATACATGTTACCGGAGAGATTTGCGTCGGCGGCGACTTGCCATCCACTGAGATAGATCGCTTTGAGGCCCGCTTTCACCTGCTGCATGGCCTGATTGCCCGTCAGCGCGCCGAGCGCGTTGACGTAGGGCTCGGTGTGCAAGAGATTCCATAAGCGAATCGCTCCCAGCTCCGCGAGCGTATGTTTCACAGCGACAGTGCCGCGCAGCCTCTGCACGTCGTGTGGTGTGTAGGTGCGCGTGATGCCATCCCAGCGATTTCTCATTGCGCCGAATGTGTGGACGTCGTGCAGCGTTTGCATGACAAGTCTCCTCGTGTGTGAATGAACAGTTCTGGTAACGTTGTAGGTGGTTAAATATAGTACAGCGAAAAGCATAATGCAAGCGAAATTTCGCTCACTAATACATTTCGCTAATAGTGATGATTCCCGTCACTATAGATTTCGCTAATGACGAATTTGAATTAGCATTTTCTCGAAGGATTCAATACATTGTTTCCGATCTCTCTCAACAACGATGTGGATAATCCCTAATGGATGCAGAGCAACTGCGCTTCATTCTCGGTGCAAAAATCAAACAACTGCGTAGTGAGCGTGACTTGTCCCTATCCGACCTCGCCGCAAAATCCAACATGTCCGTGTCGTATCTGAGCGAGATCGAAAAGGGGAAAAAATATCCGACGCCGGACAAGATCATCCAGCTCGCGAGTGCCATCGGAGTCGGTTACGATGAGCTTGTGTCCGCCCAAGTCTCGGACTCGCTCGATCCGCTGAAGATGATTCTCAACTCACCGTTCATCAAAGAATTTCCGTTCGAGTTATTCGGTATCAAACCGCACGAGTTGGTCAATCTCGTCACGAACAACCCGCAAGAGGCGGGGGCATTCATCCGGACCCTGCTCGAAATCGGACAAAGCTACGATATGAGTGTCGAGCAGTTTTTGTTCGCCGCGCTGCGCTCGTATCAGAAGTTGCACTACAACTATTTCGAAGAGTTGGAAGACGCAGCGGACGAATTTATGCGAGAGCATCAGTGGAGTACGAAGCCGCCGCTGTCTTCCGAAGCACTGTATACGGTGTTGACAAAAGAATATGGTTACTCAGTTGACGAGATTCCGCTCGAACAATTTCCCGAGCTGAAAAAATTCCGCTCCATCTGCACACCGCACAAGCCGAAGAAACTGTTTCTCAACGGCAATCTTCTTCCGTCGCAAAAAGCGTTCTTGCTCGCGCGGGAAATCGGCTTCGAGTATCTGAAACTGAAAGAGCAGCCGATCACCTCCACCTGGCTCGAGGTCGAGTCGTTCGATGAAGTGTTGAACAACTTCAAGGCGTCGTACTTCGCCGGAGCTCTCTTCATTCATCGCAACACGTTGAAGAAGGATCTCGAGAAATTCTTCGAGCAAAAAACGTGGCATCCCGAAGCGTTCCTCAACATCATGCACACGTATGAGGCGACGCCGGAAATGTTTTTGTATCGCCTGAGCCAGCTCATTCCGAAATATTTTGGCTTGCAGGAGATGTTCTATCTGCGCTTCAACAACGAAATGGGCAGCAAGGATTTTTTCCTTACGAAGGAGTTGAACATGTCCCGCGTCGTGGTGCCGCACGGGATGGGGTTGAACGAGCACTACTGCCGCCGTTGGCTTTCGATCACATTGCTTGAACGGCTGAGTCAAATGCCAAAAAAGAAACTGAAGGAAGCGACCATTGCGGAGGCACAGCGTTCACGTTTTATTGACAACGGTGCGGAGTTCTTTGTCATCAGCGTCGCACGCCCGCTCGCGCTGACGGAGGAAACGAATTCGAGCATCAGTCTCGGCTTTCTTATCAACGATACGTTTAAGAGCGTAGTGGAATTTTGGGACGATGCAGCCGTCCCCACGGTTGAAGTGAACGAGACATGTGAGCGCTGTTCGTTACCCAAGACGCTGTGCAAGGAACGTGTCGTCCCCGCAACAATCTATCGCCGCAGTGAAATGCAGCGGAAGCGCGAAGAGACGTTGGAGAAGTTCCTGAAGAGTGTCGTATAGCGCCGAGCAAGTCAGAAGTGGAACGGTTAGGTCAACGCATTGTGATCTGAGAGCGTTATCTGTGGAGAAAAACTCAATCCCAACGAAAACAGTTGCCCTTGAGTTGGAGTTTCTGCAAATTGAATCCGCGCCGTCAGAATGTTCCATCATCGTTTGAAGGAGCAGCGCAATGAAACGCATCGCACACCTTTCTATTCTTTTCCCCCTTCTGTTGTTTGTTAGTCCGCTCACTGCCCAGTGGCAACAAACGAATGGTCCGGGCGGCAGACAAATCAATGCAGTGCATGTAAGCGGTACGCGCATCTACATCGGCACCGTGAGCGGCGTGTTCGTCTCGACGAACAACGGTGCACTGTGGAGCGGCGTGAACGGCGGCTTGGCGAACACCTACGTGAGTGCGCTCGCTGCAAACGCTTCATTCCTGTTCGCAGCGACGCAAGGTGGTGTCTTCCGTTCGTCCGACCAGGGGACGACGTGGAATGCGGCGAACAATGGAATACTCAACTTAGATGTGCGCGCCCTTGCCTTTGTCGGCACGATGCTGTTCGCCGGAACACCCGACGGTATCTTTCGTTCGTCAAACAACGGCGCGAATTGGATCAAAGGCGATTCGCTGCTGCTCTATCCCTACGTGCAAAGTTTTGGCGTCAGCGGCACGACGCTGTTTGCGGGAACGTTGGGCGCGGGTGTGTGGCGCACAACCAATAGCGGCGCTACATGGACGGCATCGAGCACCGGTATTCCCGTCGGCGATATTCGCGCAATCACTTCCATTGGAACGACGGTCTTTGCCGCCACTTCGACCCGTGGGGTCTATCGCTCAACGAACAACGGTACAAACTGGCTCGCTGCAAATGCGGGTCTGACCGACACGCTCATGTTCTCGCTCGTCGCAAGCGGAACGACGCTCGCTGCGGGAACCTACGCCAATTGCTTTACTTCGACGAACAACGGTACAAGCTGGGTTTCAATCAACGCAGGACTCCCGAATACGAATGTTCTCGCGCTCGCCCCATCGGGGAGCGACTGGATCGCAGGTACACGCGAGGGTGCGTATCTTCGGCAAAGCGGCGCGACAAGCTGGAGGAGTATCAACGCGGGACTTTCCACCAACGAGGTGCTTGCACTTGCTGCGCGCTCCAACACAGAAATCTTCGCCGGACTCTACAGCGATGGCGTTTACTACTCCTCCAACGGCGGTGCGGATTGGTTCAATGCAAACGGCGACACGCTGCAGAATCTTAACTGCACCGGATTTGCGTTTAGAGCGGAGACGGTTTTCGTTTCGACGCGCGGCGGCGTCTATCGCTCGACGAACAACGGCGTACGATGGGACGGCTACAACACGGGGCTCGCCAACACGGATGTTGCCGCAATAACGACAATCGGCGGAATGCTGCTTGCAGCGACCAACGGCTCAGGCGTCTATCGCTCATCTAACAGTGGTACGAACTGGGTTGCATCAAACTCGGGACTCACTCCCCGGACAATGACATGCTTTCTCGTTTCCGGCACCAGCGTGTACGTCGGCGCGCAAGCAGGCGGCGTGCATCGCTCCACCAACAACGGCGTGAACTGGACGAATGTGAGCACGGGTTTGATCAACAACAATGTGTTGTGTCTCGCGACGATTGGAACAAACTTGTTTGCCGGAACGAGCACCGGTGTTTATCGCTCGACAAACAACGGGACGAATTGGTTCACAGCAAGCAATGGATTACCAACGACGAACGTATACGCGTTTGCCACAAGCGGCATCAATCTCTTTGCCGCGACGGACAATGGCGTGTACAGCTCGCTCAACAATGGGAGCAGTTGGGTTTCCGTGAGTGCCGGATTGCTCACGCCGCGCATCTTGTCACTCGTTGCGACAGCGACGCACGCGATTGCCGGCAGCCAGGGAGGCGGCGTCTGGCGTAGACCGGTAAACGAGGTGATTCTCGATGTTGAGGAGACCGGCGTTCCTCTCGCGTTCGCGTTGGAGCAAAATTACCCTAACCCGTTCAACCCGGCCACGCGCATCCCATTCGCGGTTCGGGGTTCGAGCCTGCCTGCCGGACAGGCAGGGTTCAAGGTTCATGGTTCAAGTGTTGTGACGTTGAAGGTGTACGACATGTTGGGTCGCGAGGTCGCAACGTTGGTGAACGAGAATCTCCCGCCGGGAAGGTATGAGGTGACGTTCGATGCTGGAGGGTTGGCGAGCGGAGTGTACTACTACCGGCTTGTAGCTGGCGACTTTACGGAAACGAAACGGATGGTGCTTATGCGATGATGGCTTGACTCGGAGAACGCCTCTGAGTAATTTGAGGTGCCAACGTACCGTTCTTTCCACGCTCGAAAGGATACTCAATGCTCGGGTGGCGATGCCTGCTACTGAAGCGTCGTGGACACGAGGGGATGCTCACCCGACAATGCAGGGCATGGCTGCTTGCGGCATTCATCGCCCTGCAGGCTGCATGCGCTCAGGTCCTTCCGGTACGCACATTCACCGTCAATGACGGTTTACCTTCCAATCAAATTCGCTCTATTGTGCAAGACGGTCGCGGCTACCTGTGGGCCGGCACATACGCCGGCGGTGTAAGTACCTACGACGGCACAACTTTCCGCACGCTCACAACCAACGATGGCTTGCCCTCCTCGATTGTGTGGAGTCTTTCAGCAAGCAGGCGCTCTCCGGACGTCGTGTGGCTCGGCACGTGGGGCGGATTGTACAAGGCGGCAGGATTGCAACTCACACGCTATCTTCCGGGGAACACCGAGATGTCTCGATCGCTGTTTGCGGTGTACGAGGATTTCGATGGCACGGTATGGTGCGGTACTGCGCGCGGTGTTCAACGTCTGATGCAGAACGACTCAGCGCTTGTTGGTTTTTCTCCCGATACCTCGTTCGGTCACGTCGTCGGCATTTGCCAGCGAAGCGACAGCACGATCTACATCGGCTCGTGGAACGGCCTCTGGTCTTACAGCCGACATCGTGGTATCAAGAGACTTGATCTCGGCAGGAACAGCCTGCCTGAAGTTGTCCTTGCGTTGTACGTTGACCGGCACGATACGCTGTGGGTGAGCCGACGCGACCGCTTAGTGTTGCGGTATTTCCACGATTCGCTCGTCGACTCGATGCCCATCCCTAACGGCTATTTTCATCAAATTGCGGAAGATGCCGAGGGCGATCTTTGGTTAGCATCGTCGCAGGGGGTCGCGCGCATCGTCGGAAAGCGCCTTTCACCCGACGCTGTCCGCTGGTACAATGTGGAGAACGGTTTGCCAGAAAGCGCTCACCGGTCGGTGTTTGTTGATCGAGAAGCAAATGTGTGGTTGGGTGCTGCCTACAAGGGGCTTTCACGTCTTTCGTCACTCAGCACAATCACTCTTCCGCTGACGAACATCCCTGACCATCCTTCATTTGCGTCCTGTGTTCAAGATTCTCGCGGCCATTACTGGATCGCTTCGACGAACGGAATGTGGGAAGTGTGGGAAACCTCTCTCGACGCGTGGGAGAAGGAATTTCATCACATCGGGGAAAGTCCATACGGTTCTTCCGTATCGCCGCGGTGCATCGACCCTCAAAATAATCTTTGGGTGAGTAGCGAGGGCGGGTTACTGTGCTATCGCATCATACCTTCCACCACTCGCTATCAAGCCTCACGGCTCAAGAAGGTCAGGATGCTCAGGAGCGGAACAGATATCCCCACGGGTCGCGTGATGCGCGCCGTCTTGGACCGCAAGGGAACGCTCTGGGTGAGCATCAGTGCAGCTGGACTTATCACCGTGCAAGACGCGATGCGCCAGCCGAAAGTCGTGAAGCCCGACGTGCAGTCTGCATTCCCCGACTCGGTGATACGGACATTGTTTGTTGATTCGAACGATCGCGTGTGGATGGGAGGAACCGACAAGGGCGTTGCTGTTCTCCACAACGACGGCAACGCGGTGCGTGTGTCGCATCTGGATACTCGCTATGGATTGCCCGCGAATCATGTGCGCGCCATCTGCGAAGGGGCGGACGGCTTGATCTGGATCGGTGCCGGCAGAGGGGTCGTCGCCGTCTCCCCAACGACGTTTCAGGTTGTCACATCGTTCCCGTCAGACACTCTAACTGATCACCAGGTGCTTGCGCTGCTTCCCGCAACAGCGACGGAAATGTGGGTGGGGACGACGCACGGACTCCGGCGATACCAAGTCCCTTCTGGCGTGGCCTATGACGCCCCGGATTTTGCGAGAATACCTGTTGTGGCGATGGGCTACACGCTTGATGGGCGCATGTGGTGTCTGAGTTATGACGGCCTACGCATGTTCCAGCACACGGTCGCCCCGCGCAGTTTGTCTCCGCCGCCGATCTTCGTTATCAGGTTCGACGTTAACGATCGACCGATCAATCTCGCGTCTCCGATCGCTACGGAAGGTTTGTTCCTCTCACACAACGAGAACAATTGTACGATCGAGTACGGTGGCATAAGTCTGCGCGACGGTACAATGTTGCAATACAAGTATCGTCTCTCGCCGGTGGACAAGGAGTGGCATGGGCCGACGACGAATCGTATGATCGCGTTTCCCGCGCTGGCGCCGGGTGCCTACACCTTCGAGGTCATGGCACGCAATGCGGCGGGGCTGCAGAGTCTTCAACCGGCTTCGCTTTCCTTCACTATTCGGCAGCCCTTCTGGCAAACGTGGTGGTTTCAGGCTTTGTCCGTTGCCGCCGCTCTGGCGTTGCTTGTGCTTGCGTACAAGTACAGGGTTCGGCAGTTGCTCGAGGTCGAACGCCTTCGCCTGAGGATCTCCGCCGACCTGCACGACGAATTGGCGTCCAACCTCAGCAGCATCGCGCTCTTCGGCTCGATTCTCCGGCACGGCTCTTCGGCGCGCACCGAACATCCAGAGCTACTGGAACGCATGACGGGCCTTGCGCATGAGTCGCTTGCCGCGCTTCGCCATATCATCTGGACCATTGACCCGAAGGTCGAGACCCTCGATGGATTGTTGACGCGGCTGCGCGATGCTATGATGCCCATTTGTCGCGCCAAGGGCATTGAGTTCGTTGTGGAAGGCATTCCCGATGACGATCGTAAACCCCTTACGCCCGATCAACGTCGGCATCTTTGGTTGATGCTCAAAGAGGCGGTCACCAACGCGGTCAAGCATTCAGGCGCCACGAAGATTGTTGTGCGTGCCGAACGAACCGGACACCTCGTGCGCCTCCACGTGTCCGACAACGGGACCGGTTTTTCTGCCGATCGCGTTGCTCCGGGCAGGGGCCTCCAAACACTACGCATGCGCGCAGAACAACTCCACGGCACCATGCACGTGACCTCGACGCAAGAACATGGAACTCTGGTGACGATCGAGTGCAAGCTGTGAGAATCGTTAGAATGAGCTATTGCCCAATGTTGGGCAAGTAGATACATTGCTTGAAAATAGAAAAAAGATGCCGATCTCCGTTGCTGTCGTTGAAGATCATGCGGATTACAGGATGGGCATGGACCTTATCCTGCGCAGTTCGCCTTCCTGTATGTGCGTAGGCCAGTTTGCACGCGCCGAAGACCTGATGGATGTTTTCGATGAACTTCATCCCGATGTTGTGCTCATGGATATCGGGCTGCCGGGTATTTCGGGCATCGAGGCGACCTCAACGCTCAAGGAACGTTATCCGCACACGGAGGTGATCATCCTGACGGTGTTCGAGGATAATGACAGCGTGTTCCGCGCCATCTGTGCCGGCGCCAGCGGCTATATTACCAAACCCGTGATGCCGCAGGCGCTGATTGAAGCTATTGACCAGGCGTTCAACGGCGGTACGCCTATGTCGCCGCACATTGCACGGCGTGTCATCGAACTCTTTCGTCAACATGTTCCGCCGCCGAAAGCAGACTACCAGCTGACGCCGCGTGAAGTTGAAGTGCTGACATACCTGACGCAAGGCTACGACTACAAGCAGATTGCGGAGAAACTCTTTGTCAGCCTCTTCACAGTCAACGCCCACATTCGCCACATCTACGAAAAACTGCACGTTCATTCCAAATCACAGGCGGTTGCCAAAGCTCTGAAGGAAGGGATGGTGCCGCCGCGGTAACTTCGTCTCGCTGCGTCCGCCCAAAATAGTTAATCCCTTCTATTTTGAAGCGACGGTGGCGAACGTATATTGGGAATAGATTCCTGTTCTTTCGTACACAACGGAGATCCCCCATGAAGACCTTCACACTTCTCCTTCTGCTAGCATTGAGCACAGTCCCTTCCTCAGCTCAGTGGCAATCATTTGGTCCCGCCGGTAACGTCTATGCGATGACAATGCAGGGTTCCGATATCTATTGGAGCGTTAATCCCAACAATGTCTATCGTTCAACGAATCAAGGTACCACGTGGACAACAGCCAACTCGGGCATAGCAAGCAGTCTGGTGTGGATGCTTGCCTCATTCAACTCAACGCTCTATGCAGGCACACAATTGTCAGCAGCATTTCGCTCCACTGATAACGGAGCAAGTTGGGCGAACATCGGCATGACCGGTGTGCGCGGTTTCGTTCGCCATCACGATACGCTGTTCGCTTGCCAGTGGTCACCGACGGCAGTCTTGCGCTCAACGGATAACGGCGTGTCGTGGACGGCAACGGGATCACTCCCCGGTAGCATAGGTGCCCTATGGCCTATGGTATCGCATGGCTCATACCTGTTTGTCGGCGGACAAAGCGGGGGGATTGTACGGTCAACGAATAACGGTGCAACGTGGGAGATTGCCAATAACGGCTTGACCAACACCACCGTGTATGCACTTGCAACGTTAGGCAACTATGTGTTTGCAGGGACAGGAGGCAACGGCGTCTTTCGCTCCACGAACAATGGGGGAACATGGACTGCTGCGAACGCAGGCATCGCAAATCAAACAGTGTATGCGTTGTTAGCAAAGGATTCGCTCTTGATCGCGGGAACAGCTAACAGCGGAGTCTTCGTCTCGAAAGATAGTGGAGCAACGTGGAACGCGAAAGCCGGAGGAGGCATCCTTGTCTTAGCTGCCGACAACCAGTACCTCTATGCCGGAACGGTCGCCGGTACCAGTCGCAGGCCATGGATCGAGCTTCTAACGAGCGTTGAGCACGCAGGGGAAAACACTCCTACGGCATTTGAACTTTTCCAGAACTACCCGAACCCGTTCAATCCGAGTACCAAGATTGGGTTCAAGGTTCAAGGTTCAGGTTTCACGTCATTGAAGGTGTATGATGTGTTGGGACAGGAAGTCGCAACGTTGGTGAACGAGAATCTGCAGCCCGGCAGTTATGAGGTGACGTTTGATGCGACGGGGCTTGCGAGCGGCGTGTACTACTACCGGCTACGGTCAGGAGAGTTCACGCAGACCAAGCGCATGATGTTAGCTAAGTAATTCTCTGGCAGGTGCGAACAGAAAAAGCCCGGCGTGTGCGTTCGGGCTTTTTGTTTCAAGGTGGTAGAATGAATGGATTAGAAAAACCCTTAGCTCACTCAAACAATAGATGACGACGTTGAGACAAAGTCGCTCCGATTACATCGGAAAATATTCTCACCAGTTAAGAATCCTTCATGCCTTCTTCGTTGACTTTAGAATAGAATAAGAGTAGATTTTCATGCCGATTTGTCCGAATCGGCAATTCATTTTTATTCCAACGGAGATTCCAGTCCTTGGCAGAGGGTCCACAAGAAGCGACGGGCGAAGACAAAGAGATTCAAGAGGCGCTCAAGAGTTCGGGGGAAATCCCGAATCACATTGCTATTATTATGGATGGCAACGGTCGCTGGGCGAAGCGCCGCGGCTTGCCGCGCATTGCGGGGCACAATGAAGGCGTCGAGTCCGTGCGCGATACAGTTGAGGCATGCGGACAATTGCGCGTAAAGTATCTGACGCTCTATGCTTTTTCGACAGAGAATTGGAAACGCCCCCAGGAAGAAGTTTCCCTCTTGATGCGCTTGTTGCTCCGTGCACTTAAGGATGAAACAGATCGCCTGCACAAGAACAACGTCCGCATTCAAGCCATCGGCGATATCGCAAAACTGCCGCAAGAAGTACAGGATGAGTTGTTCGACGACATCGCAAAGACGAAGAACAACACGGGACTCACACTCATTCTCGCTTTGAGCTACAGCGGTCGCTGGGATCTGACCCGTGCGATGAAACGCATTGCGGAAGACATCCGAGCGAACAAACTCACGCCCGACCAAATAGACGAAGCGCGCATCAGTGCCTATCTCTCGACCGGCGCCGGGAACGTTCCCGACCCGGATTTGTTGATACGAACAAGCGGCGAGTTCCGCATCAGTAATTTTCTCTTGTGGCAATTGGCGTACTCGGAAATTTTCATTACGAACAAACTCTGGCCATCGTTCCGACGCGACGAGCTGTACGAAGCCATTCGCAGCTATCAACAACGCGAGCGCCGCTTCGGCATGGTCAGCGAGCAACTGAACAACGGCAAGACAGACACCATCGAGCAAGAGGGCTATCTCAATCGTCTCATCAAAAGTGTAACAGGACCATAACATGAAGCACCTGCTGCTGTTGGCGACTGCATTGGTCTTCTCACCATCCCATCTTTTCGCGCAACGTTCCACACAACCTCAGGAAGTGTACAAAATTATCGGCATCTCGGTCGAAGGCAACACCTTCGCCGACGCGTCGGCGATTATCGCAAACACGGGATTGAAAATCGGTGAGGATTTTACCGTCCCCGGCGATCAAGTCTCGAACGCGATCAAGAATCTTTGGAAGCTGAAAGTCTTTTCCGATGTGCAAATCCTCGTTGATCGCAAAGCCGGCGACGGGGTTTTTCTTCTTGTAAAAGTGCAAGAGCTGCCGCGCTACGAAGAAACAAAAATCACCGGCAACGACGAGATCAGCGAAGACAATATCATGAAAAAAATCCCGCTGGTGCGCGGACAAGTTGTGTCCCCGAACGATCTCACTCGTATTCAAAAGGACATCACGAAGCTGTATGAAGCCGACGGCTACATGCTCGCCGACGTTCGCGTGACGACCACACCGATTTCTGACACGACGAAGCATCGCGTGAATCTTGTCATCACGATTGACGAGGGAGAGGACGTTCGCGTGCGCAATATATATTTCAGCGGCAACGCGGCGTTCGACGACGGCGACTTGAAAGGTGCAATGAAGGAAACGACGGAGAAACGGTGGTGGAAGATTTTTTCGTCGGCGAAGTTCGATCGAAAAAAGTACGACGACGATAAGAAGCTCATTGTTCAATTCTATCGGAAAAACGGCTACCGCGATGCAACCGTTCTCGGCGATTCGATTTGGTACAGCGACGACAAGCGCGACATGAACATCCTCATCAAGGTTCACGAGGGTGCACAATATCGGGTACGCAACATTGTGTGGGAAGGAAATACTGTGTACTCGGACACGGTGTTGAACGAGCGCCTCGGTTTCAAACGCGGCGACGTGTACAACCAGGAAAAATTCGAGCAGAACCTGCGCGGCAACGAAGCGCAATCCGATGTCGCCTCGCTCTATCTCGATAATGGTTATCTTACGTTCAATCTTGAACCCGAAGAAACACGAGTTGCCGACGATAGCGTTGACATTCGCGTGAAAGTGTATGAGCGCAACAAATTCGTCATTGGGCAGGTGAACATCAAAGGCAACACGAAGACGTACGATAAAGTGATTCGGCGTGAATTATACACGCGCCCCGGCGATTATTTCAGCCGCTCGGCAATCATCCGCAGTATTCGTCAACTTTCCGTTCTCAATTATTTCAACCCGGAGAAAATTACGCCCGACACACACATTCGCGACGACGGTAAAACGGTTGACCTCTCGTACAGCGTTGAAGAAAAATCATCCGACAACATCAACGCATCGGTCGGATACAGCGGCGCGTTCGGCGTCACGGGCGCGGTCGGCTTTACACTGAACAATTTTTCGATTTCCGAGCCGCTTTCCGGCGGTGCAGGACAGATCTTGAATTTCGAGTGGCAGTTCGGAGGCTCGGGAAACTATCGTACCTTCACTGTTGGTTTCACCGAACCGTGGCTGTTCGATACACCGACATTGTTCGGCGTCAGTCTGTACGATACGAAATACTCGTATCCGTACGATTATTCTCAACGAGGCGGCACCTTACGCGTGGGAAGAAGGTTCCGCTGGCCCGATGATTATTTTCGTGGCGACTGGATCTTGACGGCGCAGAGCACCGAAGGCACGGACTTCCGCGGCTTTACGCTGAAAGGAACGCAAGTGAGCGTCACGCAGATCATTACGCGTAACAGTATTGACAATCCCGTCTTTCCGACCTATGGTTCCAACGTCTCCTTGTCCATCGAAGCGGCGGGCGGACCAATTCTCCCCGGCTCGATTGACTTTCACAAGTGGACGTTCAATTCTGAGTGGTACATGCCGATGTTCAACAGCAGCCGCGTCGCGCTGTATTTGAATTCGAGCTTCGGGTTCGTCTCGTCGTTCGACGGTGCGAACATTTCGAAAATTCCACTCATTGACTTATTCTACATGGGCGGCACGGGTATCGGCTATATCTCGACATCGCCCTTGCGCGGGTATGAAGATCAGGCGATCGGTCCGCGCTCCAGTCAATCGCGACCCAATGCCGATGGCGGGCGCGCTATGTCGAAGCAAACGCTCGAACTGCGCCTTGCCCTTGCCATCAATCCCATCCCGATTTACATCCTTGGGTTTGCGGAAGGGGGCAATGTGTGGGAGACATGGTCGAAGGCGGACTTCTTCGATTTGAAACGATCCGCAGGGTTCGGTGCGCGCATTCAGGTCCAGCCTATCGGGTTAATCGGCTTCGATTACGGACATGGCTTCGATGACGTCTTCCCGCGCGACGGAAAGCCGGATGGATGGAGATTTCATTTCGTGTTTGGACGAGGGTTTTGAGTTAACTTACATCTGATGTTACGCGAGACTGCATTGAGGGTGAGGAGCTTGAGATCGAGTGAACAGACAAAGTCTGCGTAATGCCAGCTTCATCTTACATTTACTTCAGAGGAAACCAGTGAACAAATTCATTCTCCCCATGATCGCGAGTCTCGTCGTGATCGGCTCTGCTGTTGCGCAGCAGAAAATCGGTTTTGTAAATTCGTCTAAGATCTTCCAAGAGATTCCCGAAGCGAAAGACGCACAGAAACGTCTCGAAGCGATCGCCAAGCCGGTGCAAGATGAAATCGAAAAGAAGGAAAAAGAGCTGCAAAGCAAGATTGACGACTACAAGAAAAAAGAAAAACTCATGAACGAGGACGCGAAGAAAGTCGCGCAGCAGGAAATTCTCGACCTTGAACAGAAGTACCGTGAATATCGAGCCGACAAGCTTGGACCCGACGGCGATCTGCAAAAAGAACAAGACAAGATTCTCAATCCCGTGAAGGAAAAAATCCTCAAGGCGATTGAGAAAGTCGCAAAAGAAGAAAAGTACTCGTTCGTGTTCGACCAAACTGAAAACATCAAAGTGCTTCTCTATGGGGATGCATCGAACGACCTGACCTACAAAGTGATCGACAAAATGAAACGGGGAAAGTAACGGACCCGTGAACCTGAACCTATGGAGAACGTGATGAGAAGGAACCTGGGGATCGTCCTTGCTGGGCTGGCGCTTTGCTCCACCATCGGCGTCGCGCAGATGAAGATCGGCCATATCAACTCGGAAGCAATTATGCAGAACCTGCCCGAAGCGCAAGACGCACAAAAATCGCTCGATGCACTGGTCGCGCAGTGGGAGAACGAGCTGAAAAAGATGCAGGACGATTGGAAGAAAAAGTACGATGACTACGATCGCCGTAAGCTTATCCTGACCGAACAAACGCGCGCCGAAACGGAGAAAGAACTGCGCGCCCTCGATCAGAGCATCAACGATTTTCGCAACAAGAAATTCGGACAGAACGGCGAGTTGTTCACGAAACAGAACGAAGTGATGAAGCCGATCCAAAACAAAATCTTCAAAGTGTTGGATGAGATTGCAAAAGAGGAAGGCTACGACTATGTGTTCGACAAGAGCGGCGACATTCTCTTACTCTACGCAACGGAGAAGCACGACTTGACGGAGCGAGTGCTCCGCCGCATGAAATCCTTCGGCAAATAGAGGCTGCGATGAAGCTGCGCGATATCGCGGCGATGCTGGATGGCGAAGTTGAAGGCGACGCCGACATGGACATCGAGCGTGTCGCAAAAATCGAAGAGGCAGGGCCGGGCGCCATTGCGTTCATCGCCAATCCGAAGTACCAGAAATTTCTTGCAACAACGCGCG
Organism: uncultured Chitinophagales bacterium; assembly: GCA_964444145.1. Taxonomy (GTDB): domain Bacteria; phylum Bacteroidota; class Ignavibacteria; order UBA10030; family UBA6906; genus CAADGV01. The sequence goes on along the minus strand of CAYUFU010000057.1, from coordinate 5,115 downwards.
CCTCGGCGGTGATCGTCGGCAAACAGGTGGAGGCAGGTGCGGGCACGGTGCCCGCGCGTGTGCGCGTGCAGGACCCGTACGTCTCCTTTCTCAGAGTCCTCGTCCATTTCCATCCACCGTCCGATCCTTTACCGCCGGGCATTCATCCATCGGCAGTGATCGCGGCAACAGCAACAATCGGCACGCATGCCCGCATCGGCGCGCATGTCGTCATCGGTGAGCGGACGGTTGTCGGTGACGGCGCGATGATATGCCACAACGCCGTCATCGGCGACGACGTGACGATCGGAGAGTATTCTCTGCTCTATCCGAATATCACCGTATATTATGGGTGCAAGATCGGCGCGCGCGTTATCGTTCACTCGGGTACGACCATCGGCAGCGACGGTTTTGGCTTCGCCCCAAAGGCTGATGGCTCGTACGAGAAGATTCCCCAGATGGGAATCGTCGTTATCGAAGACGATGTCGAGATCGGTGCAAATTGTGCCATTGATCGGGCGACATTGGGTGAAACGCGTATCAAGCGGGGCGTGAAACTCGACAACTTGATTCAAGTTGCGCACAATGTGGTGATAGGTGAAAACACGGTCAGCGCCGCGCAAGCCGGAATTTCGGGCAGCACGAAGATCGGAAAGAATTGTCAACTCGGGGGGCAAGTCGGGTTGACCGGGCATCTGGAAATTGCAGACGGGACGAAGATCGGTGCGCAAAGCGGTGTGCATCGCTCGGTCGAAAAACCGAATACAACAATTTTCGGATACCCCGCCTACCCGCAACGCGACGCGCTTCGCATGGTAGGTGCACTAACCCAACTGCCGGATGCACTTGCCACGTTGCGTGAGTTGAAGGCGAGAGTAGAAGAACTTGAACAACGGATACGTGGCGTGACGGAGTTGTAGAGCGATGCACGAGTGGGTGTGATAGATGGTTGAACGAATGATGTGAACCGAACACTCCAACACTCCAAGAGGCTCATGCTCCTGTTCGTTGACCTCGCATCTATTCGTCCGGTACCCATCAGTACATTCACCCAACTACCTTTTATCATGTAAGAGGCGCGCATGTTAGTCCAACAGCGAACAATCAAACGACCGGTGATGATGACCGGCGTTGGTTTGCACACCGGCGTTACGACGCGGATGACATTCAAACCAGCACCGGAACATTACGGTATCCGGTTCAAGCGCGTTGATCTCGGTGGCGAACCGGAAGTGCCAGCCCTTGTTGATTATGTGATTGACGTTGCTCGCGGCACGACCATCGGCATCGGCGAGGCGAAGGTCTATACGGTCGAGCATGTGATGGCGGCGCTCGTCGGGATGCAGGTGGATAATCTTGTTATCGAACTGGACAACCAGGAGCCTCCCGTCGGCGATGGCAGCGCGAAGCCGTACGTGGACATGCTGCTGGAAGCCGGATTCGAGAAACAACACGCGCCGAAAGATTATCTCATCATTGACGAAACGGTCGAGTATCGTAACGACGCCAAGGAGGTGCACATGGTCGCGCTTCCCACGGACGACTACCGTATCACGGTGATGGTAGATTACAAGAATCCTGCGCTCGGCAGTCAGCACAGCGGGTTGTTCAATCTTGAACAGGAATTTGCGACGGAGTTCGCTCATTGCAGGACGTTTTGCTTCTTGCACGAAGTCGAGATGCTCTATGATCAAGGATTGATCAAGGGCGGCAATCTCGATAACGCAATCGTGATTGTGGATCGCGATCTCAGCAGCGATGACATCGCCCGGATCGCCGCGAAGCTCGGTATCACGAAGTCGGTACTGCTCGGGACGAGCGGCGTCTTGAACAACAAGCAACTCCATTTTCCCAACGAGCCTGCTCGCCATAAGCTGCTCGATATGATGGGCGACCTTGCGCTGATCGGCGTGCCATTCAAGGCGCATATCCTTGCAGCGCGACCCGGCCATGCAAGCAACGTGGAGTTCGCGAAAAAAATCCGCAAGCTCTATCAGCAGAAAAGGCTCGTGCGCAAGTTCATGCACGAGCGGAAGGAGGGGGTCGTGTTCGATGTGAACGCAATTCAAAAGATTCTTCCGCACCGCTATCCGTTCTTGTTGATTGATAAGATAATCGAATTCACCATTGATGAGCGGATCGTCGGCGTGAAGAACGTGACGATGAACGAACCATTCTTCGCGGGGCATTTCCCCGGACAGCCCGTCATGCCCGGCGTGCTGATCATCGAGGCGATGGCGCAGACGGGCGGCATTCTTCTTCTCAATGGCATCGAGAATCCCGGCGACAAGCTTGTTTATTTCATGGCGATCAACAACGCAAAATTTCGCAAGCCGGTTGTTCCCGGCGACCAATTGTTTTTTGAATTGACGATGATCAGCCGCAAGAGCCGCATCTGTCAGATGGCAGGCAAAGCGTACGTTGATGGAAACCTTGTGGCTGAGGCGGAGATGATGGCGTCCATTGTTGATCGGCAAGGTGTGTCGGGTTCGAACAATGGGAGCGGTTCGACAGTGAACGCCCCAGCGGTGAAGATGACACGAAGTTGAGATCAGATTACAGGGATGTGCGTGGGCACAACGTAACAGTTCAGGTTTGCGTTCCGTTGCGCCAGGGGGTGAGTGGTTCAATCGGCAAGCATACAGTTAACGAGAGCGTGTAGTACCTTTCTATTTCATCATGGCAACTCATATTGATCCCCGCGCAGTCGTCAGTACGAAAGCCGAGCTTGGCACGAACGCCACCGTCGGTCCATTCACGATTGTCGAAGCAGGTGCTGTCATCGGCGATGGCACGACGATCGCTGCCAACGCACTGATCGGGTCGGGTGCGCGCATCGGGAGGGAGAATCAGATTCATCACGGTGCGGTGGTCGGCCATGCGCCGCAGGATTTGAAATACAAAGGCGAGCCGACCACTTGCGAGATCGGCGATCGCAACGTCATTCGCGAGTACGCAACGATTCACCGCGGCACTATCGAGACTGGCAGAACGGTCATCGGCAACGACAACCTGCTCATGGGCTACGTGCACATCGCGCACGATTGCGTTCTCGGCAACAATATCATCATGTCCAATGCCGCAATGCTTGCCGGACATGTGCACGTTGATGACTTCGCGATCATTGGCGGCGTGACCCCGGTGCATCAGTTTGTCAGCATCGGCGCTCATGTGATGATCGGCGGCGGACTGCGCGTACCGAAGGATGTTCCTCCGTATGTTCGTGCCGCAGGTGAGCCGCTGGTGTTTGCGGGACTGAATTCCGTCGGCTTGCGGCGAAGAGGCTTTTCGCGCGAAGTCATTGACGCTCTCGACACCGTATATGGAATCTTGTATAACTCCAATCTGAACGTCTCGCAAGCCGTTGCGCGAATACGCGAAGACTCACTTCTGACGAGCCACCCTGAAGTGAGGTACATTCTCGACTTCATCGCGAACAGCAAGCGCGGAATCATCTCGCGACTGCGCGAGCTTGACTGAATCGGCGGGGGAGCATGCGCTTCATTCATACACCGCCCAATTCGGGCGAATGGAATATGCGATTCGATGAGTCGCTTGCACGGCGCCTCGCTGCCGGCGACGGCGCTCCGACGGTTCGCCTGTTTACGTGGAACCCGTGGGCGATCTCGCTCGGATTCAATCAAGACGGGTCGAGCCTTGATGCCAAACGCTGTGCCGAAGCGGGCATTGACATTGTCCGCAGACCGACCGGCGGGCGGGCCGTCTTTCATGCGCAAGAGTTGACCTACAGTGTTGCCATGCGTGCGGACCAACGGAGCGTGCTTGATATCTACAACCAGATCAGCAGAGCGCTCGTGCGCGGACTGGAGTTCTTTGGCGTGCGTGCCGCACTGTCAAAATCTCAGCCCGATTTGCGCGCACACTACAAAAGCCCCTCTTCGATTCCGTGCTTCACTGCATCGGCGCGCTATGAAATAGAATTCGAGGGGAAGAAAATCGTCGGCAGCGCCCAGCGACGATTCCGAAGTCACGAAACGGGCGACGAAGTCGTTCTTCAACACGGCTCGATCCTGACCGGACCGGCACATCGAGATCTTGTGAACTATCTGGTGCTGGCTAACGAAGAGACGCGCAACACTTTGATGAGAGAGTTGAATGAGAAGACGACAGACCTCTCCGCTATTCTCGGTTCCGATGTTGACTTGAACGAGCTTGCAACGTGTATCCGCCGTGGGTTCGAACAGGAATGGCACATGCAGTTCGATGTTGAACAAGTTCTCCCATCTCCACAACTCTATGCCTAAGCAACAGATCTCGTCCCCAAAGCCGCGCGTCGTTACGACGAAGACGCTCTTCGACATGAAGAAGCGTGGTGAGAAGATCACGATGCTGACAGCGTACGATTTTCTCGTTGCGAAGCTGCTCGACCAAGTCGGCATTGACATGATTCTCGTTGGCGATTCGGTCGGCAATGTCGTGCAGGGTCACGTCACCACACTGCCTGTAACGCTCGATGACATGATCTACCACGCTGCCGCCGTGAAGCGCGCAGTGAAGAACGCGCTCATTGTCGTGGACATGCCGTTCATGACGTATCAGAACAACGAGGAGGAAGCGGTGCGACACGCGGGTCGCATCATGAAAGAAGTCGGCGCGGGCGCGGTGAAGTTGGAAGGCGGCGCGTACATCGCCGACACGGTGAAGCATCTCGTGCAAATCGGCATTCCCGTGATGGGGCATCTCGGCTTGACGCCGCAGGCGATCAACAAATTTGGCACCTATGAAGTCCGCGCAACAGATAAGAAGGAAGCGGCACAGTTGCTACGCGACGCAAAAACTCTGGCAGACGCGGGTGTGTTCGCCATCGTGCTGGAAAAGATTCCTGCCAAGCTTGCAAAGAGAGTTACCGAGAGTATTCCGGTTCCCACGATCGGCATCGGCGCCGGACCCCACTGCGACGGCCAGGTTCTCGTCGTGTATGACATGCTGGGTCTGACGGAAGAGTTCAAGCCGCGCTTTGTGCGACGCTACACTGAGCTTGCCGAAACGATGCGCGATGCATTCCGACGGTATTGCGACGACGTGAAGTCAGGGCGGTTTCCGAGGCGGGAGGAGAGTTATTGAGCGGAGAGCTTAGAGCTAAGAGCATAGAGCTAAGAGCATAGAGCTAAGAGC
>CAYUFU010000056.1:0-24753 GCA_964444145.1 uncultured Chitinophagales bacterium | reverse complement strand
GCGACGCGAACGCGAGATTGATGCAGGAGAGAATGAGATTGAAGCCGATGAAGAGCAGGTCGGCGGAGTGAAGGTATGTGGTGAGGCGCTGAACGTGCATCGAACGGTTGAGAAAGATGCAGCAATATACCGATTACTTCGGAGTGCTGAAAGGGAGATGTCCAGAAATTCCATGACGAAGTCTCACGCAAAGACGCCAAGTCGCAAAGGAAAAAAAGGAAATGTGCGATGTCGTTCTACAACACATCAACAATCTTCATCAGAAACATTCTTTAGAACGCTTGGCGGCTTTGCGACTTTGTCCGAAAGACTCCTTCGGAGCGTGATGCGATTATCGCGTGTGAGTCTGGCGGCGAAAAAGGATATTGCTCAACTCCGTGAGTTGTTCAATGGAAAGTTGCTCCGGCCGTTTCGCTAAATCGAACGTCGGCGGGAGACTTGGCGCGGATTCTAAAAAAAAACTCAACGAGTTGCGAAGAGTCTTCCGTCTCTTCCCGAAGACCGACCGCACCATTGCACGAAAAAATGTCTCGTCGGCAAGGGGGTAGCGGGGTGTATTCAGCATTTTCAGTTGCACGACCGACGAAGTCACCTTTGGGCGAGGATAAAAACAGGTAGCCGCTGCATCGAACAACATTGCAACGTCGGCAAAGAGTTGACAGAACACGGCAAGAATGCCGTACTCCTTTGTGTTCGGCTGTGCGTGAAGGCGTTGCGCCACTTCTTTCTGCATCATCAGTGTCGCGTCGCTGACGAATCGGCGATTGTCGAGAATATGAAATAAGATCGGACTAGTGATATTGTAAGGAATGTTGCCGACGATGCGGAGTTTTTCCCCTTGCTGTTTCCTGGTGAGCGAGGCGAAATCCGTTGCCAAAAAATCGCCGTGAAGAATGTCAATCTCGCCGTTCGGATACGTCGCTCTCATCAAGCTGATGATGCGTTCATCAATGTCAACGACGATGAGCCTGCGTGCCCGTTGCGCAAGGTACTTTGTCAGAGCGCCTTCGCCTGGTCCGATTTCGAGAACGACGTCATGCGGTTGGACGTTAAGTGAGGAAACGATTTTGCGGGAAATATTTTCGTCGCGGAGAAAATTTTGGCCGAGGGATTGGCGGGGGCGGAGAGATGTCATGACGCGTGGAGGGACGTTCGCTTGAACGTCGCGGCGGATTGGTTTGTTCTCATTTCTTCTTGAAAATTCCTTTCAACAAATCCTCACCCTTCTTCTTCAAATCGTCCGCCTTCTTCTTTGCCTCTTCTTCAGCCTTTTGTTGCAGCTTGAGTTTTTCCTCATCGAGTTTTGCCTTGGCAAAATTAGCGGCACGCGCCGTCAACGCATCCGAATTCAATCTCACTTTCGGATCGCTCAGCGTGCCGCCGATGAGGAAGTCGAGCTTCAAACGTCCGTTCGGTTCTTTGATGGCGTTGAGCATATCGCCTGCGAATCCGGGCACACTCACTCTCGACGACGCCGCTTCAGACAAGAGCAGCGCCATCGTGAGATCGTTCGTTCCATCCAGGCCGTGTGTCCCTCCGATCGTGTAGTCTCCACCGACCGCGGAGATTTTCATTTCGGGAATGTTGAAGCGCCCGTCCTTGATCGAAAACGCGTTCACCAAATCCTTGAAATTGATTTCGGCGAGATCGGGCAGGCTGACCAGGCTTGCGATCTGCTGGTTGACCTTCACGCCCTGTACCTTGCCGTTGTTGACCGAAACGTTCCCCGTCGCGTTGAGCGATGAAGGAATAAGTCCGAGCGTATCGTCCAGCGCGCCGCTGATCGCGATGGTCATGTTCAAGTCGCCGAAGAGCCGCTGCCCGAACGACGTGAACATCGAGAGCGCGGTGTTCGCCTTCAGGCTGTTCAAATCCAGATTCATATTGAACGTTGGGCGCTGCAGGTTTTGCAAATTCAAACTTCCCCGCGTCGCGACCGTACCGTCGAACATGCTCATCGTCAGGTTGTTCATGTTGATGACGCCGTTCGCTATCTTCATCGTGCCGCGGACGTTTTTCATCACGAATTTTTCCGTCGTGAGTGTGCCAATGCTTGCCGCGACGTCCATCTCGACGTTTGGCAAGGGCATCGCAGCTTGATTCTTCGGCTGCGGCGCGCCCGCTGCTTGTCCGCCCTTTGGCTTCTCATCGCCCATGACGTCGGCGGTGTACAAATGATTGGAAGTGAGCGTGACACTCGCGGTCGCTTTCTCGCCGCCCTTTTCGTCCGACATCATGGAAAGATAATTGCGCATCGTGAAGCCGAGCGCGAGATCGGACTTGCCGATCGTCATCGCGAGTTTCTTCGATTCGAGCATCTGGTTATTGAACGTCAGCGTGCCGTTCATGTCGCGAATAGGATTCTTGCTCGTCGCTGTGGCGACAGTAACGTTTTGAAAATCCATGCTGCCCGCCGCCTTCAGAGCGTCGGGATTCTTCACATTGCCGTTGATGTTCACATCCGCTTTCAGCGCGCCCGAAAGCGTCGTGCCCGCTTCGAGCGGGTAGTAATCTTTCACCTCCGCGAGGTTCATCGCAGCTTTCACGTTCATCGCCAGCGATGGATCATCAAAGTTGATGAGATCCATTTTCATTGCAATCGGATTTTGTCCGAGATTCGCCGTGAGTTTTTGGATGTGAAATTCCTGGTTCGCTTTCGACTTCACGAAGTTCGATACGATGCTGATGTTCGTAATCGGTTTTGGAATGTTCGGATACTGAATGCTCGCGTTCGTCGTGTTGATGTTCCCTGAAATGTCGGGCAGCGTGCGCGTGTCGCTGTCGTAAATACCTCTAATGAGGATTTTCGCGTTCACATCGCCGTCGCCCTTTACGCCTTTGATTTTTTCGACGTACGCTTTCGGCGTAAGGTTGAGAAGCTGCGCGACGTTGACTCCTTTCGCTTCGACAGTCAATTCCATGGCGATTTGGTCTTTCATGTCAACCGTCCCGTTGATGTCGAACGGGATCGCGTTGAGAACTCCTTTTCCATTTTCAATCTTGAGGACGGATGTATTCGCGTCGAAGAGAAGATTGTTTTCAAGATTGATGCGCCAGTCAGTTATGAGAAAACTCGTGAGTGAGCCGTAGCTGTAATTGTCAATCGCAGTTTTGTTTTCTATGCGCGCCTGTTTCGTTGAAGGATTGAAATCCACTGTCGCGATGACGTGGAAGCCGTTGTACACTTGCTTGCTGTCGTCGCGCTTGTCAGTCATTTCAATGAAGCCGTTGATCACGCGGATGTCTGGAAGAAGAACTGCCGCGAGCGGGCTTGCCTCGCTGGGCTGCGCTGCGGGTTGGTCGGCGAGTTTCTTCTCCGAATAATTCGATACTCCGTCCTCATTTGTTTCGAGAAGCAGTCTCGGCTTTTCCAGAACGAGCGAGTTGACCTCGACGCGCTTGTCGAAAAGCGGACGAAGTTTCACGTCGAGCAACACCCGCTCGAGCGCAACCATCGGCTGGTCCGAAAACCCAGGCTTGTTGGAAATAGACAGTCCGCGAATATCGAGAGCGATGACGGGAAAAATCGAGAGGCTCAAGTCGTTGATCGCAACTTGCCGTCCCGTCGCCGCTTCGATGCGCGGGATGAGTAGCGCCTTCAATCGCTCGCTTGTGAAATAGAATTTCAAAAACGCCGCCGCGCCAAGGAGCAGCACGACCGGGATCGCGAGAATAATAAGCCACGTCTTTGATTTTTGTGAGAGCGCCATAGCACTACCCTTCGTCCATGAGAAAACCGTTCAGAAAAAATATAGAGAAATGCGCATGGAGAGGCAATGTATCGTTAACCAACATTCATTCGGATTCAACATCACGATTGGCTATATTGATGCCGCTTCGAGACGAACGCTTGAGGCATTTTTTTTCGGGAAACAACCAACGCCACTGAGGCACGGAGTCGCAGAGCAGTTTGCAAGACAACACTCTGTGGCTCTGTGCCTCAGTGGCAAAAGGACGAGCGAGAGCATGAACACACGAGACGACATTCGCAACATCGCCATTATCGCGCACGTTGACCACGGCAAGACAACGCTCGTGGATCATTTGCTGCGACAGTCGGGAACCTTCCGCGCAAACCAGCAGGTTGCGACGCGCGTGATGGACTCGAATGATTTGGAAAAAGAACGCGGCATCACGATTCTCGCAAAGAATACCGCGATCCATTACAAGGGAAAAAAAATCAACATCGTTGACACGCCGGGGCACGCGGATTTCGGCGGCGAAGTCGAGCGGACGCTGACGATGGTGGACGGCGTGCTGCTGCTCGTGGACGCGGCGGAAGGTCCGCTGCCCGGGACGAAGTTCGTTCTCAAAAAATCGCTCGACCTCAACCTCAAACCCATCGTCGTCATCAACAAGATTGACCGCAAAGATGCGCGCTCGCATGAAGTGTTGGACATGGTGTTCGAATTGTTCCTCTCGCTCGGCGCGAACAGCGAGCAGTTGGACTTCCCGACGATTTACGCGATCGCAAAGCAGGGCATTGCCAAGCGCGAACTTGATGATGCGAGCGACAATCTCGAACCACTGTTCGAGGCGATCATCAAGACCGTGCCGCCGCCTCCCGGCGATACGGTGTCGCCGTTTCAAATGCTCGTCACAACGATTGATTACAGTGAATACCTCGGCAGACTCGGCATCGGGCGGATTCATCGCGGCACGATCAAGCTCGGTTCACCCATGAAAGTGATTCATCGCGACGGCTCAATGGAAGATGCCCGAGTCACGAAGATTTACACGTTCGACGGCTTGAAGAGAATCGAAACGGAAGAAGCAAGCGCGGGCGACATTATCGCGCTGGCGGGAATGGAAGACGTGGACATCGGCGAGACGATTGCCGACGCCGCCGATCCGACTGCGCTGCCGTTCGTCGCCATCGAAGAGCCGACGCTCTCGATGAACTTCATCGTGAACAATTCGCCGTTCGCGGGGCAAGACGGCAAGTATGTCACGACGCGCAATCTTGCCGAACGGTTGACGCGCGAACTGCGTTCGAACGTGAGCTTGAAGATCGAACTGACCGACTCACCCGATGCGTTCAAAGTGAGCGGGCGCGGCGAATTGCATCTCGCGATCCTCATCGAGACCATGCGGCGCGAGGGATACGAGCTACAAGTGTCGCGTCCCGAAGTGATTTACAAGCGCATTGACGACGTGCTTGCCGAACCGATCGAACACGTCATCATAGATGTGCCCGAAGAGTTCGTCGGTGTGGTGATTGAGAACTTAGGCAGACGAAAAGCCGAGATGAAGAACATGATTTCATCGGGCGGCAATGCGCGGCTGGAGTTTTTCGTGCCGGCACGGGGGCTGATCGGTTTTCGCAGCGAGTTCATGACCCAGACTAAAGGCGAGGGAATTCTGCACCACAATTTTGCAGGGTACGAGCCGTTCAAAGGCGAGTTGGTCCATCGCACGAAAGGTGCACTCGTTGCGATGGAAGCAGGTACGGCAACGGCGTACGCGATGTGGAAGCTTGCCGAGCGCTCGACATTTTTCATCGAGCCGGGAACCAAAGTCTATGCAGGCATGATCGTGGGCGAGAACTCGCGCGAGCAGGATATGCTCGTCAACGTTTGCAGGACGAAGCAACTCACGAACATGCGCGCATCGGGCGCGGACGAAGCGATCCGTCTCGAACCGCCGCTGCTGCACACGCTCGAGCAAGCCATCGAATGGATTGGCGATGACGAGTACGTCGAGGTCACGCCGCACAACATTCGCATCCGAAAAAAGTATTTGGATGCAAACGAGCGGAACCGGATGGCGAAGAAGAAGACGGAGGCGTTGGTGGAAACGTGAGGTGATCCTCACGGTGGCATGCGGGGCGGTGCGACAAAGTTTTCCACGACGCAGACTGCCAGGTTTGCGGCGCAGACGAATCTTCTGACGTTGTAGCCCGTCTGCAGCCCCATATTTTTTTGGAGGATATTTTCGCGTTCTGCTTGCTTTACATGCCTACCCACCGGCGATTTGTTTCTGGAAGGATGTTGGAACTCGCATTTTCTCTTGCATCATGCCGATAACTTCATTAAGATGATTTTCCGAAAATCATCGAGAAGGCAAAGCTTCAACGATGCCGCTGTTCACCACGTTTCTTGAATCATTAGGAGAGTTCATCAGCTTGGCTACGAAACGCATTTCCGGAAAACAGATTGACTCACTCGTCGAGCAGTTGCACGAACTTGCGTACAATTTATGGTGGTCGTGGAATCCGTCGGCGCAGAGCATTTTTCAGGAGCTTTCACCGTTCTTTTGGGAACACAGCAATCATAATCCGGTCGAGGTGATGAATTGGATTTCCGGTGCGGAGCTGCGCGCAAAGTTGCAGGACCCGGAGTTTTTCGAGCATGTGAGCGAGGTGTGCTCGACGTTTCGGTCGTATCTCAAGCAGAGCAACACGTGGGGCGCGAAGCACGCGGGTGCGTTGAAGCGGGCGCCGGTGGCGTATTTCAGCGCGGAGTTCGGGCTGCATGAGAGCTTGCGGATTTATTCAGGCGGCCTCGGCATTCTTTCGGGCGACCACGCAAAGAGCGCAAGCGATTTGGGTCTGCCGTTCGTCGGCGTGAGTTTGTTTTACCGCCAGGGGTATTTTTCTCAGCAGATTACGAACGACGGGTGGCAGCAAGAGTTGTATCCGACCTATGACCCGCTGAAACTTCCGCTTACGCTTGTCAAAGATAAAAAAGGAAACGCTCTCGTTTGTCATGTCAACATCAATGGCAAGGTCGTTCATTTCCAGGCATGGACGATTCACGTGGGGCGCGTGAAAGTGTTTCTGCTCGATTCGAACTTGCCGCAGAACGACGATCGTTCGAAGGAGATTACCGCGCATGTGTATGGGGGGGACCAGACGACGCGCATCGCGCAGGAGATTGTTCTCGGTATCGGCGGGGTTCGCATGTTACGCGCCATCGGCATTGCGCCGTCGGTCTTTCATATGAATGAGGGGCATTCGGCGTTTCTCACGCTCGAGTTGCTGCGCGAGCAGCTACAAGCGAAGAAGCCGCTCGAGAAAGCCGAGGCGTTCGTCAAGCAGCATTGCGTGTTCACGACGCATACGCCCGTGCCCGCGGGTCACGACCGCTTTAGCCGCGATCTGATGAACACTGCATTCCACAAGTACGGCGAGTCGTTCGGCTTGACGATTGACCAGCTCATGGCGTACGGACGGATTCGTCCGAACGACATCAACGAGTCATTTTGCATGACGGTGCTTGCGTTGAAAATGTCGCGCGCGGCGAACGGTGTCAGCCAGTTGCACGGGAAGACGAGCGTGGAGATGTGGAAGGAATTGTTTCCGGCAGCGCATCAGAAGGAGGCGCCGATTGGCGCCATTACCAATGGGGTGCACGTCAGCGGTTGGGCATCGCCGACTGCGTCGAAATTTTACATGAGGGAATTGGGACCACGATGGTACGAACATATTCGCGATGCGAACTATTGGAAGAAGTCCATCGAGTCGAAGAAGATTTCGGACGAGGAACTTTGGGCGCTGCGCTCGATGCTGCGGCGCGAACTTGTGGAATTTGCGCGGCGCCGGTTGCGCGAGCAGTTGCTTCGCCACGGCAACGATGGGTTGGGGTTATATGACAATATTCTCTCGCCTGACGCACTGACGATTGGCTTTGCGCGCAGATTTGCGACCTACAAGCGCGCGCCGTTGTTCTTCCGCGATCTCGATTGGGCGATTCGGATGCTCAACAACAAAGAGAAGCCGGTGCAAGTGATTTTCGCAGGAAAGGCGCATCCCCGCGACGACGCGGGCAAGGCGTTCATTCAGGAAGTAGTGAACATGACGAAGCGCTTGGATATGTTCGGCAAAGTGGTGTTCATCGAGAATTACGACATTGCCGTTGCGCGCTCTCTCGTTTCCGGCTCGGATGTGTGGCTCAACACACCGCGCCGTCCCATGGAAGCCTGCGGCACGAGCGGCGAGAAGGCGGTTCTGCACGGCGGTTTGAATTGCAGCACGATGGACGGCTGGTGGCGCGAAGCGTACGACGGCAAGAACGGCTGGCAGATCGGCAAGGACGAAACAGCTCCCTCCGAAAACCAACAAGATGAGGACGATGCTTACTCGCTCCGCACAGTGATCGAAACGGAAGTGATTCCGCTGTTCTACAAACGCGGCAAGGACGGCATTCCGCACGAGTGGCTCAAGCGCGTGCGCCATTCGATTGCAACGCTGGTGCCGATGTACAATACTGACCGGATGGTTGTGGAGTATACGAAGAAGTATTACTTGACGAAGAAGAAATGAGGAGGTTTGAGGTTCAAGGTTCAAGGTTCAGGGTTCAAGTCAAAAAGGCTTGTGCAATGCGAGCCTTTTTTGTTGTTGGGGCTGCAGACTGACTACATCGTCCGAAGGGACTACTGTGCCGCGAAGCCAGATAGCCTGCTTCGTGGAAAGAGTAGCCGCCTGCATCGCCACAGAACCGGCTCCGCTGTTGCTGGGCTCGGCTCATACCAATTGAATTTCTGATATTCAAATTGTATAGCCCCTTCACTGTTTCCTAAGAAACACAGCCACTTTCCACGCCATCAAATCGCGCCGAGGGCAACAAGCTCCGCCCGAAGTTTAGCGATGATAGTTCTCGTCAACCCAATGTTCCGTGGGTTGACGTGCTTCGACTCAATCCAAACGATCTTCTTCGGCTCGCTCGCCTTCGCGAACAACGCCTCGACATTCTCCCGCGGAATCATTTCATCGTTCGTGCCATTGATCATGATGAGCGGTGTGGGCGAGACGTGCTCGATCGTGCGCATCGGCTCGAGCGGTGCAAGCAGAACCGCGCCGAGTGCTCCAACCACCTCGCTCATTATCTCTCCCTCGTACCGAAGGACGTTGTGGCGAATTAACGTTCGCAAGCCGCCCGCGCCGTACACCATTACTGCGGCTGCGTATCGTCGCTCGTGCACCGCAATGCAGGGGACGAACGGTGCGCCGAAGCTGTAGCCGAGCAGGATTATTCTTGATGTGTCAACGTCGGTGCGCGTGCGGAGGTAATCGGTTACAAGCATGGCAGAGGGAACCATGTCGAGCAGTGCCTGCCGCATTGTAGGAACATCGGCAAGCAATTGAAGGAAGGAATAATGCGGACGAGGCTCGAACGGGTAATCCAGCGCGACAATGATGACATCCTCAATGCCGTCCGCATAGTCGATCGCGTTTTTGCCGGTCGTCTTTCCACCCAACAGCACTATTGCCGGAGAGCGGCGCGATGAATCCTGCGGTGTGAGCACGCCGCATTCCACTCTCAAGCCATTCGTGTTTGTGAGCGTGAGCCAAGACTTTCGTGAACGCGCGCTTTCCTCCGCCGGCAGAAGGCGCACGTCCAGGAGTGTTCCTTTTTGCGCAATAAACTTCGACGAGTAGTCATCAACGGAAAGGTACACGAGCCAGCTCCCGAGGATTGCCAAGAGCAGAAGGAAGGCAAAAAGAGCATATCTGATGAATTGTGACATCGCGTCCTCGCCAGCTATGATACAAAAGAATGGCGTCGGTATGAAGCGTTTTCCGCATTCGGTTGTTTTCGTGTGAGTGCAGCGCCGCGCGAGGTGGAACGGTGTCGCGTTGAACTTGTTGTTTCTTCGGATTATCGGTTCTATATTGAACTGCGTTCAAAGGCACCCCATGACTCTATCGCCACAAACCACAACTCTCGTGACCGCAATCGAGCGCCATGCGCAGCGGAGCCTCACGCACCGGGAGGATGTATGCCTGTTGATTGAGCTTGCGTATAGTTCCGCCAAGCTGCAGCAACTGGATGAGCTCTCGTTCTTCGCAAAATTTGCGCACAAGACATTCGGCATTATGCAGCGCATAGGCAGCGATGCGCAGGGTTACGACAACCTGTCGAGAGAGTTTTCCAGCGCCGTCGAAACGTCCAAAGCCCTTATTCACACACTCCTCGAACAGGCCGACGAGGAGACGCGGGAGCGCATCAGCACAAGATTCTTCGAACTTACCCCTACCGCATTTCAAAAGCTGTTGACGCTAATGTATGACCTCAGCTGCTACAAGAATTATACCTTGGATGTACCCACCCCAGCCGGTCCATCGCGGTAAACGCCCGGCGCATTAACCGCATTTTATTGAAATGTGCGGAGAAAAAACTTACATTGAACCATGCCATCGAGACCAACATCCCCGAGTTCTCGCGCACGCGCGTCTCGTTGGCGTATGGCTCTATTCGTGTTCGTCGTATCGTCTATTGTGTGGCTCGGCGCGGGGTTCGTCCGCGCTCTCATCGGCAACGACATTCTCACAACCAGTACAACCGACATTCGCTTCGACGACACGCTTGACCCGCGTGCTGAGCGTGAAGCATATCGGCTCATAGCGATTGCATCGGTTGCAGGGGGAATCGGCTATCTCGTCGCTCTGACGAGTGCAATTGCGTTCCTGCTCGTGTCGCCGTTCTCGCTGAAAACGGAGGGCTGGCTGCTGATGAGCGTGATCTTATTCTTTGCCTTTGTGCCGGTTGAGTTGTACACGTTGCACTTGGACTGGAAGATTATTTCTCTGGAGTTTTACACGACGGCAGACATCCACGCGTTCCGGCCCCTGTTCATTGCGCGCATCAAAGCTCTCGCAGGGATGCCGTTCATCGCGCAGTTGTGCTACTACACGATTATTGCGCTCGCTGTCTTTCAGCCGTTCAAGAAACCACAGCGACAACAGGCTGAGCGCAGCGAAGCATCGAGCTGCTAAACAGTTCAGTCAACAATCACAGGCTCTGCAATTCCACTGCAGGGGTAGCAGAGACGAGTTTATGTTCACGATTCGGTTTCCCAAAAGCACATCCGTGCGCGTTGCAGTCTCCACGACACAAGACTCTACACTCGGTGGTGCCGAACCTGCTTTGCACGGAGTCCTTCAACAATGAAGCATGAGGATCTCATCACCGAGTTGGAGGAGGTCGCGAAACAGCTTGGCGTGAACGTACGATATGAGAAGGGAGATTTCGAAGCCGGCTATTGCATTCTCAAAGAAAAAAAACTGTTGGTGGTGAACAAAAAGCTCATGCCGCATAAGAAGGCATCAGCGCTCGCTGTAGCGCTTTCTGAAGCGGGCATTGAAGACCGCTTTCTCAAGCCGGTCGTTCGTCGCTTCATCGAGGATGAGGTCGCACGGGTGGGGAAGCAGTGATCAAAGCAGTCGTTTTCGATCTTGACAACACGCTGGTGGACTTCATGGCGATGAAGCGACAAGCGGTGACGGCGGCAATCAATTCGATGATTGACGCAGGCTTGCGATTGACACACGAGGAGGTGCAGGCACGCATTGACGCCATCTACAAAGAGCGGGGGATTGAATTTCAAAACGTGTTCGACCAGCTGTTGTACGACGTATTTCAGAAGGTAGATTACAAAATACTCTCGGCAGGAATTATCGCGTACCGCAGAGCGCGAGAAGCGGCGCTCGTTCCATATCCGCATGTCAATATGACGCTCGTCCAACTCGTCAAGCGCGGGCTGAAATTGGCGGTGATTTCCGACGCACCGGGGCGCGAAGCATGGCTGCGGCTCTGCTACTTGAACTTCCATCATACGTTCGACCATGTCATCACATTCGACGACACAGGCGAGCGCAAGCCGAGTCCGGTTCCGTTTCGCAAAGCACTCGAGCTGCTTCACGTCCAGCCGCACGAAGCGATCATGGTCGGCGATTGGGCGGAACGGGATATTTTCGGTGCGGCGCAAGTCGGCATGATTACAGTCTTCGCTCGTTACGGCGACACCTTCGGCACAGTCGAGAGCAACGCGAACTACGACGTGAACGATGTGTCGGAACTTCTGAGTGTTATTGACAAAGAGAACGGCGTGACGTGATCCGAGGCATCGGCGTTGACATTGTTGAGATCGAGCGAATCGGCAAGAGTATACGCGAGCTGGGGGATCGCTTTCTGCAAAAGATTTTTACCCCCCACGAGATCGGTTATTCCGTTTCCAAACACAACGCGCAACAGCATTTCGCAGCGCGGTTTGCTGCAAAAGAAGCATTGAGCAAAGCGATTGCCACGGGCTGGTCGGGCGAATTTCGCTGGCAGGACGTCGAGGTGGTGAACGCCCCGTCGGGCAAACCGATGTTCGAATTCCACGGCGCGATGCGGCAAACGCTTGCAGAGTGCAACGTCTTTCTCTCGCTGTCGCATTCCGAGAGTCACGTCGTCGCGATGGTTGTTATTGAATACGCTCATCAATGAGATTCTCCATCTATCAGAAACTATTGTTAGGCTTCGCCGCCGTCATTGTGTTGATGATCGCGGCAAACGTGTACGTGCTGCTGCAATTGCACGCGGTGACGGAAACGACGAGCGCGACGTTTCGCAGTGACGTTCGTTCGATCAACACCGCGAAACAATTGCAGGCAGTGGTAACGGAAAAGGAACGTTCGGCGCAAAAGTATCTGATCACGGGCGATACGGCGTATTTCAATTTCTTTCAAGAACAATCGAAGCAGATCGGCGCTCTGGTGGATTCGTTGTACGGTGCGTCACCGAGCGCGGCGGAGGTTGGCCTCATCTTTCGGCTGCGGCAGCAGATTGACTGGGCAAAAGAGGACTTGGAAAAATACGCTCCGCGCGCGCGCCGGCTCAGCGAAGAGGAGCTTGCCCTTCGCAGCGAACAGCGCTCGGACACGCTGGAGGCGACCGCCGCTTCGCTGGCTGCGATCATTCGCTTGAATGAAGACGACGTCAGCAACTCGTTCACCGGCATCAACGACGCCATGATTCGCTCGACGAATGTCGCGTGGCTCGTCACCGTCGGCGCGCTGCTCGTTGCGCTCACCGTCGCGCTGCTCATCACGCAAAACATCGTCAAGCCGATTCGTGCTTTGATCGCGGGAACGGAAAACATTGCGCGCGGCGTGTTTGATACGATTGAGGTGAAATCGTCGGACGAGATGGCGTGGCTTGCCGACGCCGTGAATGAGATGAGCCAAAAACTGAAACAGATCAACGATCTCAAAACCGAGATGCTTCATCACATCTCTCACGAATTGCGCACGCCCCTGCAAACAATGATGTCCGCCCAGTATTTGTTGCTCGATCAGAAACGCGGTGCGCTCAACGCCGACCAGATGAAACTCGTCAAGTCAATCAAAGAAGGCATCAAGAAGCTAACGGTCTTCAGCAATCAATTCCTCGACATTCAAAAGATCGAGCATGGCTCGATGGAGTATACTTTCGAGCGGACGAATATCGTGGACATTTTACTCCCCGCGGTCGAAGATGCACAAATCGTTGCCGGGGAAAAAGGCGTTGACGTTGTGTTCTCGCACGAGAACGACCTTCCCGCGGTGATGACCGATCAGGAGAAAATTGCCCAAGTCTTCAGCAATCTCTTGAGCAACGCCATCAAGTACACGGAGAGCGGCGGAACGATATCGGTACATGCTGTCAAGACAAAAAAAGGGATCAGGGTTTCCGTTGCCGACACGGGTGCGGGAATTCCCAAAGACGATCTTCCGCGCATCTTCACAAAATTCTATCAAGCCAAGAATGCAAAGAAGGGGACGGGTATCGGCCTCGCTCTTGTGCGTCATCTTGTTGAGGCGCATAAGGGACGCGTCTACGTCGAGAGTGAGCTGAAGAAAGGGACAACGTTTTCCGTCGAACTGCCGAGTGCGCCGGTCGAAGTGTCGCAGAGCGTTTCACAGCCGGTCGTGGCGGAGGGAGCGACATGAGAACGCTTTGCGTCATCGTGTCGGTTGCCTGCGCGATGCTCGTTGCGGCGTGCGGTTCGGGCTCCAACGCCGAGCGCGAGGCGGAAGAGCGCGCAGAATATCACATGCGCCAAGCGGATAGCCTCGAGTCGCGCAACATGCTGAAGGAGGCAACCCTCGAATACAAACTTGTCGCCGAATTGTATCCGCATACAAGCGTCCACCCGACTGCGGTACGCAATGTCGCGTTGCTGTACAGTAACGCGGCGAACCCGATCGTCGAAGACAGTATTGCGCTGCGATGGTTTCAAACCTATCTTACGCTTCCGATCGCGCGGGAAGAAAAAGTGAAAGCCGAGGTGTACGTCACGATGCTGAAACGAATTACTGCCTTGCAAAAGGAGACCAGCCGCCGCCTCCCTTCCACCGACAGTCTTCAGACAATTATTCGCAGACAAGCGGCCGAGCTTTCCAGCCGCGCCAAGCGTATGCAGGAGTTGGAAGCCGAACTGAACCAAACGAAGATCGAGCTTCAGCGCCTGCGAGAGGTGGACGTGCGGATTAACCGGCGTAAAGGCTCGAAGTGACCCGCACCCCCGCGATGGTGTGTAGGTCCGCTCTCAGCAATGTCCGAGATTGCAATTCACGTTCGTATTCATTAGCTTTTGCACCATGAGCATCATGAAAGCCACCGGTATCAAGAAGCTGTACTACTCGATCAGCGAGGTGAGCAAGATTACCGACCTCGAACAGTATGTACTGCGCTATTGGGAGAGCGAGTTCGAAGAGTTGAAGCCGCAAAAGAATCGCGCGGGCAACCGCATTTACACCAACCGCGACATCAAGCTGATTCTCTACATCAAGAAGTTACTGCGCGACGAGCGCTACACGATTGAGGGGGCGAAGCAAGTACTCAAAAACTACACGCCAGAGAACGAAAGCGGTGAGCAACTCGAGCTTATCGACACGCCAACACCGAGGACGAAAATCAAGGACGAGCAGCTGCGATCGGACGTGATGGAGGTGAAGAGATTCTTGGAGGAGTTGCTTCAGAAATTGAACTGAGTTTGCCAACCTTATATCACTCATCACTACATAAAGGATCAGTCATGGCTCAACGGAGAACCACTCACCGCAGTGTCGCTGGTAAGAAATTGTACGCGGTGCGCAACGCGAAAGGGCAGTTCGTGGACATCCAGACGTACGAACGGGCGCATCGGATGGCAATCAAGAAGGGGAAGTCGAAGAAGGACCTCGCGCGCGATGCGCGCAATTTGAAGAAGAAGTAACGAGAGGCGCGCACGCGGTCATGCGTGCGGCGCAATGGACTCAACCCTCTCGACACTTCTTCGTTTCGTAAAGAGCACCAAGCCTAAGCAGGAGACGCCGGGCGGCTCGTCAGCGAGTCGGCTCGGCGTTCTGTTTTTTTACGACCAGCAACGCGTTCGCCACGGGTCTCTCACCAGCCGCATCGGAAGGCAGGTTGACAACCTCGCCGTTGACTACCATCGTGGTTGAGCCGCCTCCATCCAGGTTCAAAGCCCGGTAACAACCGAGTTCGATCATGAGGTCGGCGAACTCCGTGAGCGACATCCCGACGCTCGCCGCTTGTCGTCCATCCACCGTCACCAACATGATGTGCATGCCGTCTCGAGAGATGCCGATGCCCGTTCGCGGGTGCCGCGTTTCGATGAAGGTGCGCGACACGCCCTCCATGCTCTCGGCCGTGACAATGCTGTTCCCGTCAACGACAATACGCGGCAATCCTCCGACGAGCGTTTTGATTGGTTCTGTGGGCGGAAGGAACCCGAGCACCAAGCGGACCGTATCGCCAAGCGCAAGTTCGTTCAACGCATCGTTTCGAGTTGCTCGTACGACGAGAACGGAATCGCTGATGGTAGTGAGTATTCCGGCGCGCAGAGTGTCGAACGCAACGGTAACAATCGTATCGCCCGACGTATACGTTGTTCGCAAGGCAAGAGCCGTCTCCGCTTCGCGCCTCGTGTACGACGCGGCGAAACGGTTGAGAAGCACAATCGTCGAATCTCTCAAACTGTTCACCGCATCAATGGCGAAGCGTGTGCGGCTCGTGAGACCGACGCCGGCGAAGCGAAAGGGCTCGATGTGCGGTGTGCGCGTAACATCCAGCGCAAATTGGGCACGAGTGGGACGCTTCACGCCTTTGACGATCTCCCGCTCAATGACCTGACTCAAATCGCTCTCGCCGGTTTGCATGTTGAAAAAGTCCGCGTTGATTGCGGCGAGAACCTGTTGTTGTGCATGCACATGGCGTTGCGCCATTGCCCGTGTTGTTTCTCTCCCTCTGATACTATCGAATGCTCGCGCACCGATGATATCAAGCTCGTGCCGCCTGAGGTCAGCGGAAACGACATGAATGTTCCATGGTCCGCTCGGTCGTTTGATGTGGCGATGCACGACGCCTTCGGCTATTTTTCGCACCGTTGTGGAATCCCCATGCGGCGCTCTGCTCGTTTGTGAGACCGTTGAGCATGAAATGCAAACGATTCCTGCCAGGAACGCGAGAGGGGGGGCTTTCATGTGCGAGGTGAAAAGTCGGATGGACGGCTGCGCGAAAAGCCGAAAGAGTAGTTGATAGCGGCAACGGTTCGTTGTGCTGCACAGCCGTCGCCGTAGGGATTTGTTGCGAACGCCATTTTCTTGTACGCCTTCAGGTCGCTCAACAGGTTCTTCGCCGTCGAAAAGATTTTCTCTTCGTCCAACCCTACCAACTTTACGGTTCCGAATTTCACAGCTTCGGGTCGCTCCGTCACCTTGCGCAATACGAGCACTGGTTTACCTAATGCCGGTCCCTCCTCTTGTACGCCGCCCGAGTCTGTAATAATGAGGTACGACTTGCTCATGAGATTAACAAAGTCGAGGTAATCCAACGGCTCGATCAGATGCACGTTCGGCAGATTGCCGAGCGTCGGATGAATAACGTCGCGTACAATGGGATTGAGATGAACGGGAAAAAGAAAATTCAGATTTGGATACAGCCTTGCGAGTCGTTTGATTGCGCAGCAGGCGCCGCGCATCGGCTTGCCCCAGTTTTCACGCCGGTGCATGGTGAGAAGGACGATTCGTTTCCCCTCGTTCACGACATGCTGCAGGCGCCGAGCCGTGAACGGATGGTGTGCCTTCACGGCAATGTTCAGAGCGTCGATCACGGAGTTACCCGTGATGAAGATTTTCTCGCGGGGATATCCTTCCTCTTGCAGCGCTCGCTTCGCCGTGTGAGTCGGCGCGAAGTGCAGTTCTGCAATCGCGCTTGTGAGTTTGCGGTTGAGTTCTTCGGGGAAGGGATTCTGCTTATCGTTCGTGCGAAGGCCCGCTTCGACATGCCCGACGGGAATGCCGCGATAGAATGCCGCGAGGCTTCCGACAAACGTCGTCGTGGTATCGCCTTGAACGAGAACCATGTCGGGCTTTGTACGATGCAACACGCCGTCGAGTTTGTTCAGCAGAGTGGTCGTGAGCGAGGCGAGGGTTTGTTGCGGCCGCATGATGTTGAGGTCGAAGTCCGGCTGGATGTCGAACACGTGCAGTACTTGATCGAGCATGTGGCGGTGCTGCGCGCTTGCGATGGTGATTACGTCGTACCGCCGTTTGTGTTTCTGGAGCTCAAGAATGATGGGCGCGAGCTTGATGGTATCGGGGCGCGTACCGAAGATGACGGCGATTGTTTTTCTGCGGGGCATTGTGCAATGGATGTTGAACGAGGAGAAATCTATCGAAATGATTTCGCGATTCAAAAGGGGTGTCTGCGTGAACACCTGCTCGATGCTTGTGCGGCGTCGTAAAGACGGAAGCATGAGGGGTTCGAGAAGGGGAGTGTGCTCGGATTGGTGGCAAGAGCGGGGGTGCGACACCTATTGCCACGACGGAGACTGCTTACCGCGGCGAACGGAGAACTTTGGACGTTGTAGACCGTCAGCAGCCCCATCATTTGACTTCGCTCAGTATGTCAGCCTTGGTACTGGTGGATTCTCATCTTCAAGAAACGCGTGCGTTCAATTCTCATTCTTTGGAAAGGGGATGCCGTGTGGTGAGATAAATCGTCCAGTATTGAGGATTTCGGCTGGCATAAATCCTGCATTTATAGTTGACAGATTTGACAGGAGGTAGCAATGCCCAACACGAATCACTCCTTACTCACGATCGGCGAGGCTTCCGATTTTCTCGGTGTGTCCATTTCCACGATTCGCATGTACGAGCGAGAAGGGTTGATTATTCCTCAGCGCCGCGATTCGAGGCACCGCCGATTCTCGCGCGCCGATATCGAGCGGATTCAATGCTTGCGGAAAATGATCAATGAGGAGAAGGTGAGCATCGCGGGCATTCGGCATTTGCTTTCGCTCATTCCGTGTTGGCGAATCAAGAACTGTCCCGCGGAGGAACGCGAGAAGTGCCCTGCGTTCACGAGTACGGATAAGCCGTGTTGGATGCTCTCGGGCAAATCGTGGGAGTGCCGGAGCGATGAGTGTCGCGAGTGCATTGTGTACACCGAGGTTGCGAGCTGTGCAACACTGAAGCAGTCTATTTCAATGTTCACCTTGTCGCCTGGAGAGGGCGATGCAGTCATGGATTCATCGAGGCAAACATGAACTCACTCTCACGAAGACGGTTTTTGAAAATCAGCGGCGCGACCATTGCGACGGCAACGGCAGGGGCGGCGCTGCTGCGATCGGCGAACGTTGCGGCAAAGAAAACCCGCGCGGGCGTGCAAACAATTCCGACGTACTGCGACATGTGCTTTTGGAAATGCGGTGCCATTGCGTACGTACGTGACGGCGAGTTGTGGAAAGTCGAAGGCAATCCGCTCGATCCGTTGAGCAACGGGCGGTTGTGCCCGCGGGGAACGGGGGGCGTTGGTGCGCATTATGATCCCGACAGACTGAAGGCGCCGCTGCTCCGCACGAAGAAGCGTGGAGAGGAGCAGTGGGTGGAAGTGACGTGGGACGAGGCGATGAGCTACATTGCGGAGAAGATGCAGAACATCAAGGCGAGCTATGGACCGGAAGCCGTCGCGCTGTTCAGTCACGGCATCGGCGGAAATTTCTTCAAGCACACGATGAAGGCATTCGGCACGCCGAATATCGCGGCGCCGTCGTTCGCGCAGTGCAGAGGTCCACGCGATGTTGGTTTCCGACTAACGTTTGGAGAGGAGGTGAGTTCGCCTGAGCGAACGGACATCAAGAACGCGAAGTGCCTTGTTCTCATCGGCAGCCATCTGGGCGAGAACATGCACAACACGCAAGTGCAGGAATTTGCCGAAGCAGTGGAACAGGGTGCGACGATCATTGTCGTAGATCCGCGGTTCTCGGTTGCGGCAAGCAAAGCACAGTACTACCTTGCCATCAAACCGGGAACCGACATCGCGCTGCTGCTGGCGTGGATGAATGTCATTGTCACCGAAGGGCTGTACGACAAAGAGTATGTTGCGCGCTACGGGTTCGGCTTCGACCAATTCGCCGCGTCGGTGCAAGCGTACACTCCCGAATGGGCGTATCCCGAAACAGGAATCGAGCCCGCGGTGATTCGGGAAACTGCGCGTACAATGGCGCGCTTCAAACCTGCGACGCTTGTGCATCCGGGTCGCCATGCAACATGGTACGGCGACGACGCGCAGCGCAGTCGCGCCATTGCTTTGCTCAACGCATTGCTCGGCAGTTGGGGACGGAAAGGCGGATTCTACACGCCGGTCAGCATGGATGTGCCGTCGTATCCGTATCCCGCGTACCCCACGTCGCAGAAAGGGAAGGTGGACAATCCCGACCACAAGTATCCGTTTGCGCACGAGACGATTACGACGGGTATTCGCGAGGCAACGATTACCGGCAAACCCTATCCCATCAAAGGCTGGTTCGTGTACGCGACGAATTTGCTGCACGCATTGCCCAACGAAGCGGAGACGATTCGCGCAATAGAGAATCTCGACCTGCTGGTCGTGGTTGACGTGATTCCAAGTGAGATTGCGGGCTGGGCGGATGTTGTGCTGCCGGAGTCGGTCTATCTTGAACGTCATGATGATGTGAATGTTGAGTGGTTCCGCGAGCCGTTTGTTGCCCTGCGCCAGCCCGTTGTCGAGGCGCCGAACGACCAGAAGCCGAATTGGTGGATGGCGAAGAAGTTGGCGGAGAAGCTCGGGCTTGGGCACTACTATCCGTGGAACGATATCGAGGAGTATTTTGAGTATCGTCTCAGCGCAGCCGGATTGAGTTACAGCGAGTTGAAGAAGAACGGCATTATCCGGGGTGCGAAGCAGCCGATCTATTTCGATGAGGGAGTGCCTGCTGAGTTTCCAACACCGTCGGGGAAAATTGAATTCTATTCGGTGCAGTTGCAGGAGGCGGGCTTCGATCCTGTACCGAAGTATAAACGCCCCGTGAGCGGTCCCCCCGGTGCGTTCCGGCTCTTGTATGGACGCGCGCCCGTGCATTCGTTCAGCCGAACGCAATCGAATCGCGTTCTCATGGAGATGATGAATGAGAATGAAGTATGGGTGAATTTTGATGTTGCTGTGCGCATGGGCTTGAAGAGCGGGGACTATGTGCGACTGAGGAACCAAGACGGCGTCGTCAGCAACAGAGTCAGAGTGAAAGCAACCCATCGCATTCGGCCCGACTGTGTGTATATGGTGCACGGGTTCGGGCACACGTCGAAGGGATTGCAGTTTGCCTTCGGCAAAGGTGCGAGCGACACGCAGTTGATGACACGCTATGTGACCGATCCTCTGATGGGCGGGACGGCATCGAACATGAACTTCGTCACCATTGAAAGCGAGGTGGCATAGCTATGGCACGCTTTGGCATGGTGATAGACACGAAGAAGTGCGTTGGGTGCATGGATTGCGTTGTCGCGTGCAAGACCGAAAACAACGTCCCTGAGGGCTACAATCGCGATTGGATCGTACAGGATGTGAACGGCACGTTCCCGACGCTGACGATGGAAATTCGCACCGAACGCTGCAATCAATGCAGCAACCCGCCGTGCGTAAGTTGCTGCCCAACGGGCGCGAGCCACGTGCATGAGATCGGCGGCGTCGTGCTTGTCACGAAAGAAGAGTGCATCGGTTGCAAAGCATGCGTGGCATCGTGCCCGTACGACGCCCGATTCATTCATCCCGACGGCTATGCGGACAAGTGTACGTTTTGCATTCACCGCGTCGAGAAGGGACTCGACCCTGCATGCGTTGCGGTCTGCCCCACGCACTGCATGTACTTCGGCGATCTCGATGATCCGAACAGCACCGTGAGCAACCTGCTCGCATCGCGCAAGAATCATACACTGATGCCGGAAGCAGGAACGGAACCGAATATTTTTTATTTGACATGATGTAGAGCGATTCTCCAGAATCGCTCATGTCGTCAGCAAGAGCGACACTGGAGTGTCGCTCGACAAGCGGCGAACATAAGGAGCACGCATGAACGAACTCACAACAACACGAACCAATCCACAAATAGACCCGTCGCTCCATATCTGGGGCTGGGAGATTCCGGTCTACTTGTTTCTCGGTGGACTCGTTGCAGGCATTATGATTATCTCGGGCTATTTTATTTTCAAAGGACGGCACAAGCACAGCTACTTCTCGTGCTTTTGGCTGCCGCACATCAGTCTTGTTCTGCTGAGTGCGGGCATGTTTGCACTCTTTCTCGATCTGGAACACAAGCTCTATGTGTGGCGCTTGTACACGACCTTCGAGCTTGCGTCGCCGATGTCCTGGGGTTCGTGGATTCTCATTCTGGTGTACCCGACACTGCTGGCAACAACGCTGACACGTATTCCCCCCGCGTTCCAGAATCGCATCAAGATCTTCGATAAGATTTCTGCTTTCATCAATCAGCATCCGACTGCAGTGAAGAACGTTGCTGTACTGAGTATGATTGTTGGCGCGATTCTTGGTATGTACACCGGCGTGCTGCTCAGCGCGCTGGGCGCTCGCCCGCTTTGGAACAGCGCAGTCCTTTGGGTGTTGTTCCTGACATCAGGGCTCTCTGCCGCCGCCGCGTTCGTGCACATGATTACCGATGACGTCTATGAACGCGAGCTGCTTGCAAAAGCGGACAACGGTTTCTTGATTTTCGAACTGTTTGTGTTCGCCCAGTTCTTGATCGGATTGCTTAGCTCGTCGCAGGTGCATCAGCATGCAGCACGGCTGCTATTGAACGGACCCTACGCCGCGGTGTTCTGGGTGTTTGTAATTGGCTTGGGGATCATCATTCCCCTCGTGATCCAACTTCTCGCAGTGAATCACAAGGTGAAACACACCATCGTTGCACCGCTTATGGTCATCGCAGGCGGATTGGTGTTGCGGTTTGTTATTGTCTACGCGGGGCAGTACAGTCATTGGACGATTGCGGGAAGATGATACGGCACTGACCACACACAGTTTGTAAGTACATCGAACGGAGTAAATACCATGAGTAACACAATAGAAGCAACAGCATTTGACGACATCGAGGAACGACGATACGTTGCCGTGCAGCACGCAGCACAGCCGTTTTGGAATCCCTACGTTGCGGGCATCGGATTGGGACTTGTTCTGCTTGCCGCGTTTGTGCTGATGGGACGCGGGCTTGGCGCTTCGGGCGCATTCAGCTCGCTGGTTTCCGTTGGCGTGAATGCGGTAGCGCCCGAGCATGCACAGTCGAACGGGTTCTATGCCGAGTATCTCGGCGATGGCACACAGAACCCGCTGAAGGAGTGGTTGGTATTCGAGGTGCTCGGCGTTATCGTCGGCGGATTTGTTTCGGGCCTACTCGCGCATCGCATCAAAGGCTCGGTGGAAAAGGGACCGCGCATCACAACGGGTAAGCGCTTGCTGTTCGCGTTTCTCGGCGGCGGCATCATGGGCTTCGGTGCGAAGCTCGCACGCGGTTGCACGAGCGGCCAAGCCCTCACCGGTGGCGCACTGCTCAGCGTCGGAAGCTGGGCATTTATGCTCGCCGTTTTCGCTGGCGGATATGCGGTTGCCTATTTCTTAAGGAGACAATGGACATGAACGCACCGTTTTTCAAGTTCGGTTATTTCGGTGAAGAGGCGAGCCTTATCGTCGCGTTTGTCATCGGCATCGGCTTCGGCTTTTTTCTCGAACGCGCAGGATTCGGCAGCGGCCGTAAACTCGCCGCACAGTTCTATCTCACCGACCTCACAGTATTCAAAGTGATGTTCACGGCGATCGTGACCGCTATGGTCGGGTTGTTTTGGCTGTCCGTGCTGGGCATCGTTGATCTTTCGCTCGTGTATGTCGGCAACACCTATCTCCTTCCGCAAATCGTTGGGGGACTGATCCTCGGCATCGGGTTCGTGGTCGGAGGCTATTGTCCGGGCACGTCGTGCGTCGGAGCGGCGACGGGTCGGTACGACGCAATGCTGTATCTCCTCGGCATCATCGCGGGCATTGTTGTCTTCGGTGAAATGTATCCTTTGGTGAAGGAGTTCTATGCATCAACGGCGATGGGGAAAGTCACGCTGCCGGAGTTGTTCGGTGTATCGTACGGGCTGATCGTGTTCCTCGTCGTGCTGATGGCGCTTGGTGGGTTTGCCGGAGCGGAATGGGTTGAGAAGAAGTTTGCTTCGAAAGGAGTTCGACAATGAAAACGCTGACGCTCACGCTCAACAGGAAGCTTGCGCTCGTCGCGGGCGCGTTGGGATTTCTTGCTCTCTTCGCGGGAAATCCGTATAAAGGAAGCACCGCGACGCTCAACGTGAAGGAGCTTGGTCTCATCGTCGAAAAAGAAGTTGACCACGTTTCCGTCGAGGAACTTGCCGACTGGCTCATCGAAGGGAGAGCGGATTTTCGAATTATTGATGTTCGCAGCGCGAGGGAATTCGCAGAGTATCACATTCCGTCGGCAGAGAATATTCCGGTCGGCTCACTCTTCGATGGAGGGATTCAGCGGAATGAAAAGATCGTTCTGTATTCGGAAGGAGGCATTCACGCGGCGCAAGCGTGGTTTCTCCTCAAGGCGCAGAAGTACAACAGTGTGTACATTCTGCGAGATGGACTCGCGGAATGGAAGGAGAAGATTCTCTTTCCTTCTCTTGGGGAGAACGCCACTCAGGAAGAACGAAATGCATTTGAGAAACGCAAAGCGGTGAGCGCGTTCTTCGGCGGAACGCCGCGAGTCGGAGCGACGGACGCGAAGAAGGCTCCGCAAGTGGCGATGCCGAAGTTGGAGATGCCTGCTGCAAGCGCAGCGTCTGGCGGCGCCGTGAAGAAGAAGAAGAAGGAAGGATGCTGAGATGAGACAGTTGAATGACCTACCTAACCTTTCTATGTTTGATTGACATTCTCATAACAAAAAAATCAAACTGGAGTAAACTATGGCACGACTTGCAATCCCCAAACGCTTTCTCGATTTCACCGCGAACTATCCCGAGGTCGCGGACGCGTATGAACGGCTCGGGAAGGAAGTTCATGCGGCGGGACCGCTGACCGAGCGGGAGCGCGCATTGGTGAAGCTCGCGATTTCCATTGGCGCGGGGCTGGAAGGCGGAGCGCATTCGCATGCACGCAAAGCGCTCGGCGCAGGTCTTTCGAAAGATGAATTATATCACGTCGCGCTGCTCGCGATACAAACCATCGGCTTTCCCTCTGCCATGGCGGCGATGAGTTGGATAGACGACGTCGTCAAAGGAAAGAAAACGAAGAAATGATACGCGAAGAGGAGGTCGTCGGCTGCATTCTTGCCGGTGGAAAAAGCTCGCGCATGGGGAGCGACAAATGCTTTCTCATGTTCGACGGCCTCTCGTTGATTGAGCGCGCGGTCACTCTTCTGCGCGCTGTCTTTCCAACTGTCGTTGTCTCGTCCGGCAAACAGCGAGAGCTTGCCTTTCTTGGTGTTCCGATTCTCCCCGACATCAAGAAGGAGTGCGGACCGTTAGGTGGAATCCACGCGGCATTCGTTCACACAGGAGCCGCTCGTCTCTTCGTGCTGGCGTGCGACATGCCGTTCGTTTCGGTGGAGTTGGTTCGACATATCGTCGCAAACGCAGGCGCGAGCGCGACGATTCCGACGATGAATGGACGAGTGCAGCCGCTGTGCGGACTGTAC
>CAYUFU010000055.1:0-24990 GCA_964444145.1 uncultured Chitinophagales bacterium | reverse complement strand
TCACTGCAGGCATCGGGGTGGACGGCGCGGGCGGAGTCGAGCCGGAACTCGCGGGTATGATTGACCACACCCTGCTGAAACCTGATGCCACGATCAAAGAAATCGAAACGCTTTGCGACGAGGCGCGCAAGTACAAGTTCGCGAGCGTCTGCATCAATCCGAGCTACGTGCCGCTGTGCGCGAAACTTCTGCGCGGAACGGATGTGAAAGTGTGCACGGTCATCGGCTTTCCGCTCGGCGCGACCTCGACCCAAGCGAAAGCGTACGAAACCGAATCCGCGATCCGCGACGGCGCAGGCGAAGTAGATATGGTCATCAATGTCGGCATGCTGAAATCGCGGGAGTATGACTATGTCGAGAACGACATCTTCGCCGTCGTCAGCACAGCGCGGCGCTACCGCGTCCTCACGAAAGTGATTCTCGAAACCGCTCTGCTCACCGACGAAGAGAAAGTGAAAGGATGTGTTCTCGCCAAGCGCGCCGGCGCGGATTTCGTGAAAACCTCCACGGGCTTCAGCAAAGGAGGCGCGACCGTCGGCGACATCGCGCTCATGCGGCGCGTTGTCGGCTCGGCGATGGGCGTGAAAGCATCGGGCGGCGTGCGGACGCGCGAGGACGCGCTCGCTATGGTTACGCACGGCGCGGACCGCATCGGCGCGAGCGCAAGCGTCAAGATCATCAGCGCAGAACCAACGCCGGAGCATGCCACTGCATCGAAAGGATATTGATGCGAACGCAACAGTTTACTCATCTTGTCATGATACTCATTCTCGCAGGATGCGGCTCGGCGTCCGACACCGACCGCGAGTGGATGAACATCCCGCCGATGGATACGACGGTGCAAGCGCGCAAGACGACATTCGAAACACGCACTGATACCATTGATGCCGAAGGCGCACAGCCAAAGACCCAAACCGACCCTGCCGCAGCAGCAAGCGCCGAGCTCCGCTTCACCGTCCAAATCGGTTCATTCACCGATGCCAAGAACGCAAGTCTCGCTCAAGCGGCTGCGCGCCAGCGCTATCAACTTCCCGTCGTCAACGACTACGATGCGCAGCGAAGGCGTTACCAAATTCGTATTGGGTTTTTCGAGTCGAAGGAAGCCGCAGGCGCATTTTGCGCGAAGCTCAAGAGCGATTTTCCACAGGAGTATAAGGACGCATGGGTAGCACCAATCAACAAATGATCGCGCGGCTCGTCGCCATCGCTGCATGCGCGCTCGCTGCAGGCTGCGGCGGTTCGAAAGAATTGGAGAAGGAAAAGACCTCCGCAGAAAGCAAAGCTGCGAGCTACGAAAAATCGTTTCGCCCTTCGGAGTATGATAGGGACATCAAAGCAATTCTCGCGGAGCTGAAAAACGCGCAGGAACTAAAAGCGCCGCCGCCCGAACCACCAAAACCGGAGCCACTCGTTGTCGGGTCCGGCTTCCGCGTGCAACTTCTCGCTACAGCAGACGTGGATGAAGCCAACGCGATGAAAGCGGAGGCGGAAGCGGCGTTTGCCGGCGAGTGGTTTTACATCATCTTCGACCCGCCGATGTACAAGCTGCGCGCAGGCAATTTCGTGGATCGTGAACAAGCCGAGGCGTACGCAAAGCTGTTGCAGGACAGCGGGTACGAGGAAGCATGGGTCGTTCCGGAGAAGGTGTTCAAGAACATCCCGCCACGCACACCGTCAGTGCAACCTAACGACACTGCTCCGAAGAAATGAAAACCACCGACTCAAGGGGCTGTTGAGGACTTGAATCTTACGACGACTCCTTCAACTGCCCATCGCGCTCGCACTTTGAGTGTGTCTGTGATAACCGCAAAGCGCTCGGAGGGAGTGAAGGGAAACGGCTTGCCGAAAGAAAAACTCTCCGATGAATCGCGATCGCGAAAGGCACTCAGTGTGTAGCGTCCCTCAAGCAGTCTCTCGAATCGAAACTTGCCGGGGCCGCTGAGGTGCAGCGTCGCTACCGTCGGAGAGGAAGACAGCACTCTTGTTGCCGTCAAATAGATTTCTCCACGATGCGTTCCGCTGTCGGCATCAATTACGACTCCTTCGATTGTGCCTGTGGCTTTCAGATCGAGCGTTTGAAAACGCAACATGCTCACCGAGTCCTTCCAGCCGTTCCCCGAACGATCACGCACCGAATCCATGACGACACGAATCGTGTACCACGATGCTGAGTTGAGCGGTTTACGCGGACTGATAAGGAGACTCATCGCGGAAAGCCATCGCTTGTCATGCTCGAGCTGACCCGTTGCGCTGTCAAGCAAACTGACCGCGGGCGGTATCGAACGTTGGTCTACCGGCTCGGAAAACCGGAGCTCAACGGTTGACTCAAACGGAATCTCTCGAATGCTGTCACGCATGCTGACGATTTCCAGTGTTGGACGCAGAGTATCAAGAGAGCCCTCAGCCGTGAAGACAACGCTTGCCTGCGCGGAATCAATGGGGTTGCCCACCCGATCGCGCACATGCGCAATGCTCAGCTTGTACACGTTGCCGCTCTCAAGGGGAGAAGCAGCGATGATGCGCGCGGCAAGCGAGTCTGTCCGCTCGAGCACGGCAAGCGCAACGCCGACCGGATTCCTGCCAAGTGTATCGGTGAGTGCGATCGCTGCTGCGCGAAACGACGCGGTATCGAGCGGTTCGCTGAATCGAAGCTGCACCTGCGTTCGGCTCAGCGCAATCACCTTGGTGAGAAACGGCTTCGTCGTGTCTTCGCTCGAGAGGCGGAACCATAGCTCGCTTGCCTGCGGAATGTTCTCGTTGACCTGCACGTCGTGTGTGGTTACGCCGAATTGATCCGTCTGCCGATCATACAGCAAATTGCGAAACTCGTCGCGCACACCGATGATGCGATACGCGGCGAAGCGAATGTTGGAAAACGTGAATGTGCCGTCTTTACCTGTTTGCGTGATGTAGTCCGGTTTCGTATGGGTTGGGTCGAGCGTGTCGGGATTCATCCCATCGAGAACGTACGCGAACATCATCACCCCTTCGGGCTTCTCATCGAAGACTTTCCCGGAAATCTTCCCCTGGTCAATCACGTCGCCCGTTGAAAAGGCGAGCGTGTAGCCGCTTGCCATACGATTCGCAGCGCGGATGTCTCGCACATCGGTTCCGATATTCACAACGTATGTCGTGTTTGCTTTCAATCTCTCACTGAAGGTCATCGTCACCTCTCGCCCGCTCCAATCGAATTCGATCTCGCCGATATAGGGAGAAATGAAGACGGACTCTTCGACGCTCCGGCGGTCGACATATTCGCTGAACTCGAGCACGATCTCCGTCGTTTGGACGCGCACTGCATTCGTGTCCGGCTCGGTGCGAATGATTGTCGGTGGGGTGGAATCAACGTCGCCGCCGCTCGGCGCAACTTGGCCCGCGCAGGAAAAGAGAATCAAGGGGACAATGACGGACGAGACTCGGAGCAGACTGTTTTGAACGGTCATCAGGACGGAACTTATTTCCAACACAATGGGTTTAAGAGTATGGACGTAGCAATATATGAAAACGGGGCGTCCGAAATTCGTGGTGGTGAAGGTGGTGTTGAATAGCCGAAGAGATCGAACGGTCCTTTTCGGAGGTGGGTGGTGATGAGAGAATTTCGGCGTCCCGTTGTTGTTATTCCACCAGCCTAACCCTCACCCATACTCCTCAGTTGTGCGGCGCGCTCTCTCTGAAATTTTCGCACATTGACCTGGTGAGCGGCAAAATCACGCGCAAACCAATGCCCTCCCCTTCCATTCGCAACAAAGAAATAATACTGATGGTGAGCCGGATACAACGCTGCGAGAATCGAGGCGAGGCGCGGACTGCAAATCGGTCCGGGCGGTAATCCGCTATTCATATATGTGTTGTACGGGCTTTTGATTTCCAGATCGCGGAACAAGATACGGCGAGGTCCATCGGAAATGATATATTGGATCGTTGGATCGGCTTCCAGCCTCATCCCTTTGTTCAAGCGATTATGATAGACGCCGGAGATGATCGGCCGTTCGTCGTCGAGAAAGGCTTCTCCTTCGATGATGGAGGCAAGTGTTAGAATCTCGTGCATCGTCATCTTCAGTTCTCTCGCGCGGGCTTTCAACGAATCGTCGAACACGTTGGTTGTTTGTTGAACGAGCCGCTTGAGAATGTCTTCCTCGCTTGTTTGCCAGTTAAATGCATACGTATTGGGAAACAAGTAACCTTCGAGCGTGTTGGCATCAACACCAAGTGAGTGTACGAACGGCGGGTCGGTGGCGAGATTGAGGAACTTACTGGTGTCAATACCGATGGTACGATGGAAGGCACGGGCATAATAGTGGAGGCGCCGTCCCTCCTTGAGCACGACGTTGATCGGAACGATATTGCGTCCATAGATGAGGCTGTGGTACACTGCTGCGTTCGAGATGCCGCGTTTGAATTCATACTTCCCAACGATGGGAGTCTTCCCCTTGCGATACACACGGACGACGAAATCGAATAGTGCACGATTGCGAATCACGCCGCCGGCAACGAGTGAGTCAACGATGTCTTCCCATTGATCCCCTTTGCTGACAAAGAAGATTCCTTTCTCGGCATCAAAATCATTTGCCCCGTAGAACACGTTGTACACATACGCGGCGGCAGCAAGTGCCGCGCCGATACCAACCAGCATGAACAGTTTCCACTTCTTCATGGTTTTTTTCTCCGTCTCATAACAACAAGCGCAGCGAGCACGGCGACCGACGCAACCGAGAGAGTACCCCCCCACGCAATGGACGATGATGCAAAACGAAAACGCACGGTGTGTGTCCCGCCCGGTACGACAACGGCTCGTTGGCACAGATTCGCTTGATAGATGTTCGTTTCAACCCCGTCTATGTCTGCTTGCCATCCAGGATAGAAGGTATCTGACAACACAAGAATGCCGGCAGACGACGATGAGACACTCACAACAACTTCGTTCGTTTCGTAACGTTCCACAGAGGCAGACGCGCGTAAAGAGTCTTCAGTCCTCGCATACGGGAGCGTTTCATAGACAATGACGGTGCGCTGCGGATCGAATTCGTCGGAGACGAGAAGGGCTTTCGCTGCCTCGGGGTTCGGCGCGATAGTGTACTTGCCGACGACGAACGCGCGCGGCAGCACGGTCGGATTTCGATACAGAAGAGCGTTGCCGTGCTGTTGAACGAACATGAGCGTGCGCGATGAAATCTCCCACGGCGAGATCACGTATTTCACGTTGAAGAGATCCATGAGGTTGTGAAACGAGTCCTTCGGAAGGAATTTCCCATCGGGGGTTAGGGAGGCGGTGCTGAGGATGATGCCCGAGCGGTTTTGGTCTCCCCAGATGTCAACAACATAGGTCGGCGTAAGCTGCGCGTAGCCGTCCGCACTGAAGAGGTTATACAACACATTACTACTGCCTTGAACGAACTCCCTTTGATCGAGGTACGGCTGTAAGCTGCCTTGCCAGCCCTGCGCGGCAGAAAAGGCGGCTTTGTGAGTCTCGGTGCCGCCCGGTGAAAAGATGCGGAACAAACTGTCATCTTCCTTCAAGCGCTGTACCATGGCAGGAGGCCTCAACCACTGCTGTGCATCAACAATCGGGTTTTGTCGTAGCTGAAAGAAGAGCAGGTCGCCCACGGTCACGAGCACCAGCGCATACGGAAGGTTGCGTGCGCGATGCGACGCAACGAGTCGAGTCATGCCGATTGCCGCGAGGATAGCCAGCGCGGCATCAACGACAAAGAGGAAGCGCGTCGGAAATCGAAAGAACTTCATCCCCGGTACAAGGTAAAACGCCGCTTCGTAGAACGGCGTGTTCGGACCAAGTACGAAAGCGTAGGCGACAAGAGCAGTAAGTACGAAGAATTTGACATGCCACGCTCGCCACGA
Source organism: uncultured Chitinophagales bacterium (assembly GCA_964444145.1). Classification (GTDB taxonomy): domain Bacteria; phylum Bacteroidota; class Ignavibacteria; order UBA10030; family UBA6906; genus CAADGV01. The sequence goes on along the minus strand of CAYUFU010000055.1, from coordinate 19,134 downwards.
TTTGATTGCTCCATAAAGAGCAAGCAAGAGAGGAATAATGCCAACGTATCCATAGTCCTCCCAAAAAATGCTCTCGCCGCTGTATGTCGCGTTGCCGATGTCGCCATTTGCATACGGATAGAAAAACGTCTTGATGTTGGCTGGATGGTAGGCGTAGCTTGCTGCGTAATCGAACGTGACGCCGCCCGAGCGCTGCGTGAGACCGACAAGCTCGTACGTCGGGAGCAATTGTACGGCACTGATGCCAACCCCGAGTGCCATCGCCGCAAGAAACCATACCCCGAATGGTGTCAGCGGCGCAACTTGCTCTTTCGATTTTCGTTTCGCTGTCGCTGTCTCTTTTCTCATGCTGAGGAGTCGGAACAAGAAGTACACGATATACACAAGTCCGGCGTAGTACGCGGTTTGGATGTGGCCTGAGAGATTTTGCAAACCAAAGACAACTCCCAGCCACAGCAACACGTGCGGGTCCGATCGTCTCACTGCTCGTTCGATGACCAGTAAGCCGAATGGAAACCAGCAGACGGTGCCGACCATGCTCAGGTGTTTGATGTGCGAAACCACGAATCCCGAATAGGCGAACGCTGCCGCAGCGAGAATCGCGGGAACGACTCCCGCCTCCACTTCGCGCGCGTAGAAGAACATTCCGAATGCCGCAGTGAGCAGCGTAATCAAGATGACGAGATTGAGCGCGACATACGGCGGCAGTGCTCCGAAGAGCAATACGTTCAATGGATAGCACACACCTGCTTCCGCACGCGCCAGCAACGGAATGCCGCCGTAGATGTATGGAAGCCATATCGGCAGTTCCCCTTTTTTCAACGCCTCACTGATGTAGTGGCGATACGGAAAGCCTTCGTTCATGATGTCGCTCGTGAAGATGTCATCCGTAATGACGAAGCCCTGCATCGTCGTGAGCTTCCAGTACGGAAGAAGAATCAGCAGGACGAGGAACGCAATAGGCGCGAGCGAGGGAGAGTTCTTGAGCAAAGGAGCACGCATGTGTGTTGACTCTGTGGCGCGTCAGACGAGTTGAAGATTTGCAACGGCGCGAGTTTCGTATGGGCTTGTATTACCCCTGCGAAGTTTCATCCATCCAACATAGGCGATCATGGCACCGTTGTCCATGCAGTATTCGAGTTTTGGATAGAAGAGCTGCATCTCTCGTCGTCGGCATTCATCCTGCAATCGTCTGCGCAAACGAGAATTGGCTGAGACTCCTCCGGCAATTGCAACGTGATTCACGTTCAGTGCTGTAGCTGCGTTCATGGTTTTTTCGACCAACACATCAACGACCGCATCTTGAAAACTCGCGCAGATGTCGGATAAGAGCGTAGGGCTTAGAGCAGAGGGCGTAGAGCTTAGAGCGGAGGGTGTTGTGAGCAGGTTGTTGTTTTTCAAGTAATACAATACCGCTGTCTTCACGCCGCTGAAGCTGAAATCGTATGATCCTTCTTCAAGGAAGGAACGCGGAAACAGTATGGCGTTGGGATTGCCTTGAGCCGCGAGCTTGTCAATGATCGGTCCGCCGGGATAACCGAGCCCAAGCATTTTTGCAACTTTGTCGAAGGCTTCCCCTGCCGCATCGTCGCGAGTTTGTCCGAGGAGCGTGTGCTGTGCTTCGCGCTCGACATGCACAAGCATCGAATGCCCGCCCGACACAATCAAACAGACGAACGGGTATGAGGGCTTTCTTTCCTCGAGAAACACCGAGTACAGATGTCCTTCCATATGATTCACCCCGATGAACGGAATGTTCAGCCCGTACGCCATCGCCTTGGCGAAATTCAATCCCACCAATAACGCACCGACGAGTCCCGGACCGTGGGTTGCTGCGATGCCATGTACCTGTTGCTTCGCAATGCCGGCGCGTTGCAACGCTTCATGAACCACCTCGATGATCATTCGTTGATGCGCACGGGAGGCAAGCTCTGGCACAACGCCGCCGTACTTTGTATGCACATACTGCGACGAGATGACGTTGCTGCGCACCACGCCATCTTCAAGAACGGACGCAGACGTTTCATCGCACGAGGTTTCGATGCCGAGGACAATCATCTACGGGAGGTTCTGAATTGTTCGGAAAAATGCGTTATATGGCAAGAATCGTTCCCATCATTCTACAGAATTGAGGTGTGAGTTTCAAGAAACGTATCGTCATGAGTTTGCCAGGGAGATTGTCAGAACAGAGCGCAGGCGAATCTGGAGAGGGGCTTTGCAACATGGTGTGAGTTCTCCTGTTCAGGGGATACAGGGAATTTGCGTGAGGGCGGCGCGTGCGGAGGCGGCGGCTGAACTCACCACGACGTGGACTGCGTACCGCGGCGCAGGACAGCGGTGGGACGATGTAGCGCGTCTGAAGCCCCAAAAAAATATTCTTCGTTATTGTGATAACTTGTCTTTCTCCTCGATCCTCATTACCATAGGATATGATTCTCCCCTCATCATATTGCCTCGTACTTCTCTCAACTGTGTTCTTTCTTGCGCTCGGATCGCTGCACGCCCAGCCATTGGAAATGCGTTTCGATCGTATCTCTCTGGAACAGGGACTCTCCGATCTCACGGTGTTTTGCATGGCGCAGGATTCTATCGGGTTTCTCTGGTTCGGCACGGGCGATGGCCTCAACAAATACGACGGACACACGTTTACCGTTTTCCGTCCTGATCCTGCTGATACAACTTCGCTTGAGTCGGCGATCATCAACAGCTTGTGTGTTGACCGCGCGGGCGTGCTGTGGATTGCAACGGGAACCGGCTTGTGCACCTTGCATCCCGATTCGGCTGTGCCGCGCAAGTTTACCCACCGTTCGGGTCAAGCTCTTCCGCGAAGCACGACGTGGCTCGAAACCTTACGCGACGGCAGTATCGGCATTGGGGCATGGGAAGGGTTCTACATTTACAAGCAGAGTAGTGATGAGTTCACCCGAGTGGATTTCGATACGCTCGAACCGGTTGTGGTTACGACATTCACTGAAGGGAAAGACGGCACTCTCTGGATCGCCACATCCGGCAGGGGCCTGATCGCTTACAATCCCACAACACGCACGCGTGTTGTTTTCACTCAGGACAAGCGCGATCCGAGAATTCTCTTCGATAACGTCGTCAACAGAGTGATCGAGGATGCAGATGGCAGAATTTGGGTTGCGACAAATTCCGGACTCTGCAAGCTGAACGAGAACAGAACTGCGCTGATGCGCTACACCGAGAAAGCGGGATTGGCTGACGATATCATCTTCGACCTGCTTCAAGACCGCAGGGGACGTCTGTGGGTCGGAACGTTTCATCTGGGGCTTGCTCTGTATCGCCCGGAGACCGACAGCTTCGTCCAGCATGTGACCGACCCGGAAGATCTGCAGTCTATCAACAGCAATCGTCTGACGCGCATGTTCGAGGATCGCGGCGGCGTGCTTTGGTGCGGGACGTATCGCGCCGGGCTGAATCGGCTCAACGCCAAGCGCAGCAGCTTCAAGCGATACACTCCGAGGAGGACTCCGGGTGCCGGACTGATGTCGGATGGCGTCTACGCGATCATGGAGGACAGTCACGGCACGGTGTGGATCGGCTCGTACGGCGGCGGTCTGAATCAATACGAGCCGCAGACCGGGAAGTATTCGTACCACAGACCGAATCGTTCCTCACAGTACGCGATCTCAGGTGAGAATCCCCTATCGCTGCTTGAATCATCAACGGGCGAGTTGTGGGTTGGTAGTTATGGTCTTGATCGCTTCGATCGCGCGACAAAACGATTTATCCACTATCCGCTGAAGAATGAGCGCAAGCGTGTCGGCTCCGATCGCGAGGTGAAGTGCATGACGGAAGTGAGTGATGGTAGTTTATGGCTCGGCACGTTCGGTGGCGGAGTGCATCGGCTCAATCCGAAGACTGGGCAGATCCATACGTTCGAGTATCCGGACAGCGGCAAGGACAGTCCGCGCATGTTCGGCATTTGGGCAATCTGCGAAGATGCCCGTGGCCGTTTGTGGCTCGGTTCGTACGGCAACGGACTTTTTGTGCTAGACAAGGAAACAGGAGCCTATAGGCATCTCCCCTTCGATCTGAAAAACCCCTCTCGGTCGCCGAGTGCAGTCGGCATCTACGACATCCACCGGACAAAGGACGGCATACTCTGGGTTGGAACGATGGGCGGAGGCTTAGACAGAGTCAATCCAGAAACGATGGAGTTCAGGCACTACACCACGCGCCAGGGATTGCCTAATAACTACATCAAAGGCATTGAAGAGGACTCGCATGGGTTTCTCTGGCTGAGCACGGATTTCGGCATCTCGCGCTTCGATCCAAGAACGGAAGCAGTTATGAATCTCAAGGAAGAAGACGGCTTGATGGGCAACGTGTTCCTTTCGGGCGCCCACTCCATCTCGAAGAGCGGCCGCTTGTATTTCGGCGGGGAGAAGGGCGCGGTGAGCTTTCACCCGGACAGCATCGCGTGGAATAGATTCGTTGCGCCGATTGTCATCACGACCGTTCGTGTGTTGGATCGTCCGTATCCTTTGTGGCAGCCGCGCGAGTTTCCTCATACACAGAACTCGCTCGCGTTCGAGTTCGTTGCGCTCGACTACACCAACCCGAACATGAATTCTTATGCCTACAAAATGGAGGGCGCGGATGCACGATGGATTGAGGCGGGGAAACGCCGCTATGCAAGCTATCCTCATCTCGTGCCCGGCACGTACACCTTCATCGTCAAGGGATCGAACAATGACGGCCTGTGGAACGAACAGGGCGCAACCTATAGGTTCACCATTACACCGCCGTTTTGGAACACTCCTTGGTTCATCGGCAGTGTCGCCGCAGTCTTGCTTGCCATCGGGGTCGTTGCGTACAACTATCGCGTCAACAGGCTGTTGGAAATCGAGCGGCTGCGCGTTCGCATCGCGAGCGACCTCCACGACGACATCGGGTCATCGCTGACGAGAATCTCTCTGCAAAGCGAATTGATTCAGGAGAATATCGAACCGGAAGAGCAACAGAATTACCTCAAATCTATTGCGGCAATGAGCCGGGAATTGGTGACCTCGATGAGTGATATTGTCTGGTCTATTGATGCTCGCAATGATTCCATCGGTAGTATTCTCGACAAGATGAGAAACTTCGGAACGACGACGCTTTCCATGAAGGATGTGAGCTTCTCCCTGGCTCATTCGGGACTGGACCAACAGAAAAAGATTTCTGTCGCTGTTCGCGAAAATCTCTATCTCGTGTTCAAGGAAGCAATCAACAATATTGCGAAGCATGCGAGTGCGACGAACGTGCAGGTCGTTTTGCGAAATGATTCGGACAAGTTCACCATGATTATTGCGGATGATGGCAAGGGATGGGAAGGGAACGAGCGGCCCAGCGGACACGGTATCAAGAATATGAAGATGCGCGCCGCTCGACTCGGCGGCACGCTTGAGTTTGTGCGAGATGAGGGAACGCGAGTCGTGTTGACGATGAAGCGAATTTGATTTTCGGTTTGAATGAGACTCATAGGCTCGCTATATTGCAACGTGGGAATGTTGTTGCAGGTGAAGCAGAAAAACTCCTCTGAAACAACTCTTGTCCGTTGCCTCACTTCATGATAAAGCTCGAGATTCAACTCGCAAGCTATGTACGAGGCGATAAAGGAACGTAGCGGCGTCAGCAGTATTAGTCCATCGCCTGCAATTCCCGTTGAATTACTGCCAGAAGAAGCGAGAGCCTACATTGTTATGCAGGTCGCTGTAGTCATCAGGTTGTGTATCTTGAATCTATGATCACCGTTGGCATCGTCGAGGACGATAGGGATATACGCACAGGCATTCAGAAATACCTGAGCCATCAGCAGGAATTCCTCTGCGAATTGGCCGCCGAGTCGGTCGAGGAGTTTCTTGCTAAAGCCAAGCATGTCGAATTTCCGGATGTGATCCTGAGCGATATCGGGTTGCCGGGAATGTCGGGCATTGACGGCATGCGGCTCATCAAGGATGACCACCCCGACACCGACATCATCATGCTGACGGTGTACAACGATTGGCAAAAGATCTTCGATTCGCTGCGCGCCGGCGCTTCAGGCTACCTCGTCAAAAACACGCCGCTTGCAGAAATCAAAAAAGCTATAGAGACTGTACGCAATGGCGGTTCCGTCATGTCACCGGAAATCGCCCGTAAGGTGATGGAGCACTTCAGTTCGCCCATCGGCGCGCAGGCGGAACGGAACAGAGCGGCGTCTGTTCTTACACCTAAAGAAAAGGAAATCGTGATCGGACTGGTGGACGGGTTGAGTTACAAACTTCTCGCAGATCGTTTGGGCATTTCCATTGATACGATCCGCTTTCACATCAAGAACATCTACAAGAAGCTTCACGTCAACTCGAAGGCGGAAGTGATTTCGAAATCCCTGCGCGGAGAAATCTAACAAGTTCTTCTGGAAGAAAAGGAAGATGCGCGAGAGTATTGTCTTCCGATGAGTCTCTTTCTTCGTTGTGCTCCTCGTGGAAAACACACGGTTCCGCTTCATCATCGAGAGCACATCCAAGTTCGATGGCATGCGCCCTTAGCATCGGACTTCCCCCGATTCGCACTTCTAACGCTCGCCTCCGTTCGCACCACAACCTTTGCCGGAAAGGCGTTGCACGACAAGCTCAGTCCACAAATTGAGCGAGTTTGTTCCAATCTATCGCTCGATACATCTTCATGCGAAATGCAAAGCGTTCCTCTGATTCAATCATCTCTTTTCTTTGTGAGCATGATAGGGTGAGCATTTCGATATTTGCTTTCGAGCCGCTTCGCCCGAAGTACTGTGGATTGTAACTGTAGATCCACTTCATCTCATCACTATCCATCGGCCCGGCAGTCTCGTTGTTCAGCGCCGACTTGCTGAAATCGTCGGATAGGCATGCTGGAGCCTGCAGTTGGGTAGGGCTTAGAGTTCGTAGTTCCTTTCTCACTTTTTCTAATCGCAGTTCGAGGTCTTTCACTGCTGCTTCCATCTGCCGGTTCTGCTGAGGCATCTCGTTGTGCAGCCTCTTGAGAAGGGCTTCGTTTTCCTGTTCGGCTTTTTCAAATGAACGCCGTAGGTTTTCCAGTTCCGCAGGGTTCATCAATGCCTCGTTGTCCTTGAGCGCCTGCTTGTACGCGGCAATCCGTTTCGGCCTTTCGTTGAGCCATGTTGTATACGGTTCATGCGACGATGCTTCTTGCAGGCTTTTTTGTTCTGCCGCAATCCTCGCCAGCCATTGTCGCTCGAGCATTCGCAAATAGCGCTCCTTCGAGACAGGAAGAACGATGGAAACCGCATCACGAGTAATCAAGACGGTCCCATTTTTGAATCGGGTTACGCGTCCGCTTTTCTCAACGACCCGGCTAAGAAAGTAGAGCGCCTTCCCGTATTCATCTTCGAGTGTTTCGCTCTGATTGGGCCCTTTGGCTTCGATTAGAGGCACGGGAGTGCGGTCGTTGAATCGCATCGCAATACCGGTTGCTGTGAGGGAGCTTCCACGTTGTTTTTTCTTGTCAAAGAACTCCGGCAATGTCACGCCGAGACTCCCGGCAATCATCTTATTGTCGTTGTTCCCTCCTACTCCTTGCTCGACCAAATAGTAAACTCTTGCGCACAGAGGAGGAGGCGGTGTGTTCACGGCCGGAATTCCCCGCAAGTGCTGAGCAATCCGTTCTGCTTTGGCGCTTATTCGCTGCGCCTCCGATGGAGTCGCGCCGTTCACCGACGTTCGCGGCTTGTACCACAAATCGAACCTGCCATCAGCGCCTGCGGGAATGTACTTCTCCTCCGCCATGACCTGATCGAGCGCCGTAGGAATAAGCAAGACTGCAAACACAAAGAGAAACAGAAGATCAGATGTGCAACAATTCGTTTTCATTGCGAGGTCTTTCCAAGCATGTGAGTGTATCGAGAAGGTTGCTTCTGATGTACGGTTAGCGCGACGCCTCCCCTCCTACATTTTCATGTAGGGCTGGAGTATGCTCTTGACGGCAAGTGACGATGAATGTCACAACGTTGATCCCACATACTCATGCAGGAAGATTTGCCGCAGAAAGGAACGTACAACAGACCATGCTGAGATGCGGTATTGCGTAACTCAACCAATATCAGCATAAAAACTCAACCCTTCATCAACCAACAAGGATTCATCATGAAACGCTTTGTTCACGTTTTCCTCTTCATTCTTGGCTCGTCGCGCTTGGCAATCGCGCAATTCACCATTGGCCCAGAGAAACTGCCGGCAGTCGGGGATCGTCACGTAACCACTGCGATGGACACGACCGGGGTGAGCGAAGGACTTGCCGGAGCGAACAGAAGCTGGAATTTTGCCGGGCTTTCACCTACAGGTTCGTCGGAGACCATTCAGTATGTTGCCGCTTCGACGACACCATATGCCAACCAATTTCCAGGTGCCAATCTCGCAAGCTACAATCCGAATAAGGATACAACCTACACCTATGCCTCGACGGCGTCAGGGCGCTACACCATTCTCGGCATTGCAAACTGGGATTTGCTATTGCGCTACACCGATCCGGAAATCCAGATGGTCACCCCATGTACTTTCGGAACCAACTTCTCCGACAGCTTCGGCGGAGAATACGATGACGGCAACGGCTTTGTTCTGCGCAACCGTGGAACGATCGCAATTACCGGTGACGGCTACGGCACGATTACACTGCCGAACGGCCAAACGCATCAGGCAGTGCGTCTGAAGTTCGTTCGCAGTTCAACAGACTCGATGTTCTATCAGGGAACATTCATGCAAGTGAGCGTATTGACGACAACCTCGTATGAGTGGTTTATTCCTTCGCACAAGTTTCCCGTTCTTCAAGTAGCTTACCACACGATGCGTGTTGGCGCCGTCGTGAACAGCACGAAACTTGTCGAGTACAATGCACCAACTGCATCTGATGTAGAAATCGGGAGACGAGCGGAGACGGCAACAGAGTACAAGCTCGAGCAGAACTTTCCGAACCCATTCAATCCTACAACTACGATCGGCTTCAGCATTCAGCAGCCGAGTTTCGTGTCGTTGAAAGTGTATAACATGCTTGGCCAAGAGGTCGCAACAGTGGTGGCGGAGGAACTCAACTCGGGCAGTTACAGCGTACCGTTCGAGGCAGCAGGTCTGGCAAGCGGCACTTACATCTACCGATTGGAGGCAGGAAAGGTTGTCCGGACACGTAAGATGACATTGATGAAATGATCGTCTTCGGTCGTTGCACCTGCAATATCTTGCGATGAAGCCTTCATGAGGTTCGTCGTATGGTGAGTTACAAAATGTCTTACAATCATCTTATTCAAGGAATCGAACCATGAAATCTTTCCTTCTGCTGATATCACTTGCATCGAGTCTTGTACTCCTCAGTGCTCATGCACAAGTTTCCACAGATATTGTGAGCATTCCCGTATCCCCAAATCGCGAGGATGTCCGCGCGATCGGGATGGGAAAGACGCAGTTTGGTAACGGTAGAGAATTCAATGCGATGTTGTACAATCCGGCGTTGCTTGCCAATGAACGGAGCCAATTCGATCTCCCGAGCATTCAGGCAAGCATACCCACGAAGTCATTTTCCGCCGTGTCGTTTCTTGCGGATAACTTGAGTCAGTTCACCAGAGGCACATTTGTCAAAGACATCAAAGGCGGCGTGGCAGACTATCGGGCAGCAGGAACAGATGATGCTCGTCTGGCTGCTCTGCGTAAGATTCAGAGCGGCCTTCGCTTCGTCAGCGATTTGCAAGACAAGGTCGGCGGAACGTGGGACACGCCGCGCGTTCACGGTCTGGGAGCGGCTGGCGGCATGCAAGGGCAGTTTGGAAATTTCGGCTTTGCCGTGTACGGAAACGCACAGACTGCGTTCTCGGTCTATTCAAGCGAGGCGATTTCCATTCTTGCCAAAGTGAACATTCCACAAACGACGCGGGAAATCACCGGCGAAACGCTGGCACAACTTGGCGCGGCGGCGGAGGCTCTGTTGAATCCCGACGGCACACTAAAAGATGGCGCAGCGCCGGCGGCGCTCACCATCTCGTATGGCGATCTCGTAGTGGCAGGCGGCTACGGCGCGCACGTCACCCCCGAGGTGAGTATCGGCGCCACGATGAAACTCGTGACGCGCCATTTCTCTTCGAAACTCATCGCGCCGAGCAACTATGACAAGATCTGGAAAGAACTCCGGAGTGATTTCGGTAAATCGGTCACCGGGTTGACAGCAGATGTCGGGCTGGCGTACGCTTTCACAACACCGGGAACGCGAGTGGGCGTTTCCGTTCAGAACATCATCCCCATCGGGGTGATCTCGTCAACGCTTCATGTTAAGAACTACGGCGTTGATGGCAACGGCAATGCGCTCGAGCAGGAAACCAGAATTCCCTTCGAGCTGAAGATGCCTCTGCTCGTTAATGTCGGTGCTGTTCACCCATTAAGCGAGCACTGGGATGTGTCATTCGATGTTGCCGACCTTGCTGCCCAAGACGAGAAGTTCGACGAGTACATCGAACGATTCAGAGTCGGAACGGAATATCGGTTGCAGACGCCGAGTAATGGATTCGGTGTTGCATTCCGCGGCGGCATTGCAGATAAGCGCCCGACTGTTGGCGTCGGTATCAACTTCGGGCGGGTGTTCCAACTGGACGCCGCGTATGCATATGACAACTACATTGGCGAGAATTCATACTTCGCACAGTTACGATTCGGCTGGTAAGAGAGACAGTTCAACAAGAATAGTTCAACTAAGACAAGGAGGAAAACAATGAAGGCATCCATTTTTCTCGGAGCGCTGCTCCTCATCACCTACGGCACTTCGAGTGCCCAGGTATCATTCGGCGGCGGAGCGCATTCAGGTATTGCGTTCACGTCATTCCCCCAAGCCGCAAATCAGATGTACGGCATCGGGTTCGGCGGTGGAGTGCACGGCGACCTTAACATTCTACCCGCGCTCGGCTTCCGCTTTGGCTTCGACTACAACACCTTCCCTTCGGACAAGACACGTCTCAAGGGACTCTTCAGGGTTACCGACCCGAACGGCAATCCCACAAATGATTTCACCGTGGAGGGTGCAAACATCAGCAACTTCGGCATCATGGCAAACGTGCTCGGCAAGATTCCCACCGGATCGTCCGTAAAGCCGTACGGCATTGTTGGTTTTGGCTTGCAAATCCTCAACATGAGTGATGTGAATGTCGTATCCAACGGGCAAACGCTGCTCACACAAAGCGGCGGTAATAGCAGCACCAATTTCGGGTTGAATTTCGGCGCCGGTGTGGAGTTCGGCTTAGGACGCAGAACGAATCTCTTCATCGAAGCGAAGTACTCGCTCATCTTCACATCAGGCGGCAGTTCGTCGCTGATCCCTGTAACGCTCGGCGTGTCGTTCTAACATCTCACATTCTGATGAACTCCACTTCGTGAGGCAATAGCAACGCGAAGTGGAGTCCGCCTTTCTGGCCTACATGTAAATGTGGGCATGCTAATTCCTTTTCCTTCAAAGTAACTGACGTTACGTAAAGCGAGCACATCTCAGCGAAAAGAATCATTGAACCCTTTTCAGTAACATGGTTGCATAACATCAGATAGTAAGCTCCTACGCCCGCATTCACATGTAGTATTTCAGGCGAAACGCATGTGTTATCTTGTGCGTACTTCACAACAGCATCACAACAATGTACTTTCTTCTGGCACCGAGCGCGCACACAACGAAGACAAACGGAGGACACAGACATGAAGCACAGCCGCACGACAACACACACATTCATGAACAGCATCGTTGCAGGGATTCTCTCATCATTTGTTTTCCTCGGCCTCGGCGGGCGCTTGACTATGCATGCACTTGCGGTTCTTGCACAACAAGAGCCTCGCTTCACAGTCGAAGGAACGATTGCCATTTTAGTCTTCTCCACTTTGATCGGGATTGTCGGCGGAATACTGCTTCCACTTGTGCAGAAGGATCTCCCCGGATCGCCGAACACGAAAGGGAGCGCGTGGGGATTGCTGCTCTTCATCGTGTTGATTCCCATGTTGCCCCCGACCATTACTGATGAGGTGATGGGAGCTCAACAGTTTTTGCCACTTGCGATCGTCTTGTTCGGATTGCTGTTTCTCGGATTCGGCGCAATGATGGAGTTTCTGCGACGCGTGTTGGAATCGTCGCCTCGGAGGATGTTCGACATTGATACTACACAACCAACTTACTAACCACACACTTCAATAGGGAACAACCATGAAAACAACTCATCTTGTCATAGCGGTCAGCCTGGTGCTCGGCGCATCTCTGCTGGCGAGTTCGTCCTTTTCCCAAAAGACAAACAAGAAAATGATCGAGCGCGGAAAATACCTCGTCGGCTTTGCCGGCTGCGATGATTGCCACACACCGAAAACTTTCGGGCCGACAGGACCAGCGTTTGATATGACGAGGCGCCTTTCCGGCTCCCCTGCTCATACACCGATTCCAGAAATTCCGAAGGGTGTTCTCGGTCCGACACAATGGGGTGCCTTGACTTCCAATGACATGACTCAGTGGGCTGGACCGTGGGGCGTTAGCTTCTCTGCGAATCTCACACCCGATGTCGAAACTGGAACAGGAAGTTGGAATGAAGCAATGTTTGTCAAAATCTTCCGCACGGGCAAACATCTCGGCGAGGGGCGCGATATTCTTCCTCCGATGCCGTGGAAGGTTATTGGTTCGCTCAGCGACGAGGATTTGAAAGCAATCTTCGCATTCCTCCAATCTCTGCCACCGATCAAGAACGCCGTCCGCGAGCCGATACCACCCGTGACAGAAGAGAAGAAGTAGCCGTGAGCATGCTGTGAAAAGGACAATAGAAACACCGGGGCAACTCATCACAATGAAAACTGCACTTGCCGTCTTTGCCTCTTGCCTGCCCGTGCTTCTTCTTCTGTTGGCTTTGGGCACGACAACAGTTTCCGCGACGACTCCGTATAAGTCAATGCTTGTAAGAGATGGCGGAACAATTTCAGGCATCGTCAAGCTGGAAGGAGTCGCGCCGAAGCCTGCGCAATTCGATGTGCCGAAGGATAACGATTGGTGTGGAAAGAGGAAATCACTGCCACGACTCATCATCGGGAAAAATAACGGCGTAAAGAACACCGTCATCTCGCTTGAAGGCATAACGCATGGTGTTGCTGTTGACCCAAACAGGAAAGTGCTCCTTGAGCAGCAGAGGTGCGAGTATCAACCACACGTCGTACTATTACCCCTCGGGGCAACTCTTACCATAGTGAATAGCGATGCGGTGTTGCATAACGTGCGAGCGTTCGACGCTCACGCGAAAACACTCTTCAACATCGCGCAGCCGGTCAAGGGATTGCGCTTTGCGGTGCAAGCGGCGCAGTTCAAAGCAGGAGAAATCTATGAAGCGACCTGCGACGCTGGACACCCTTGGATGAGTGCGTTCATTGTTGCAGCAGAGCATCCGTACTATGCTGTGACCGACGCCGAAGGAAGGTACGAATTGAAGAACGTTCCACCTGGGACGTACAAACTCCACATGTGGCACGAAGGTGTGCACCCGGTACGTGTAGAGATGGAAAACGGCAAGCCGAAGCTCTACACGTTTGAAAAACCGTACGAGGAGATTCGAGAAGTGACGGTCACTGCACACGGCAATGTGCGTGTTGAATTCACATTGGTCCTGCGTTCGAATTCGCTCACGCAACGACTGTAGGTACGCAGTTGAAAACCCTTAAGGAAAAACGAACCATGGATTGCACCAAGAAGCAGAGTTGTTTTGGAGGTTCGTTATCCTCTATCCGTTTTGATCCTCGACATCCGCGGTCACACCAACCCGCGCTCGAGCGCGACGCGCACGGCGGTTGCGCGCGAGTGGACGTGCAGCTTGCGATAGATGTGCTTGATGTGTGTCTTCACGGTGTGCGGGGAGATGAAGAATTTCCTCGCGAGTGATTGATATGTTTCACCGTGCACGAGTCCCTGCAACAATTCCAGCTCGCGTTCGGAAAGATCGAAGTCCACAGGTTCATGCACCATGATTTCGGGCGAGCGTTTCGCCGAGCCGATGTGTTTCCCACGCAAGAATGAAAGCACCGTGCGCGCAATGGATTGGGACATCGGTGCGCCGCCGTTGAACAACTCGCGGATGGCATCGCCGACCTCTTCAATCGGATCGTCCTTGAGCATGTAGCCCGCAGCGCCGGCTTGAATCGCCTGAAAGATCTTTACGTCGTCCTCAAAAACGGTGAACATCATGATTTCGATTTCCGGCATCAACTCTCGCAGCGCAATCGTCGTCTCGATACCGGACATGCCGGGCAACTCGATGTCCATCAAGACGATATCGGGAACTCTACTCGGTGGGAGATTGCGCAAGCCATTGATGGCAGTCTCACCCGTTGCATATGTTGCCACGAGTTTGATATCGTCGAAAAACTCGAATTGTTCTTCGAACCGCTTGCGCAGCGCTGAATTATCCTCAACGAAAGCAACTTTGATGGTTTGCATTGCTCAAGAATGGAATTCTACGAATCGTGCGCAATACCTCGTTTGGGGTATTCTTGAAAGACCGAATGGGGAAGCGTGTTGCGGTGTTGTTCAAGCCGCATCCAACACGTTGTGATCGTTTTGCTATTGTTTCGTACCGAGGGGAATCTCGACGCGCACTTCGGTTCCTCTGCCGTTCACTTGACTGATCGAGAGCGTTCCTCCGAGTTCGTCTGCGCGCTTTTTCATATTGGCGATGCCGTTTCCCTGCCACTCGGAATTCATCGCGTTTTGTAACCCCATGCCGTCGTCTCGAACGACGATCTCCGCGGCCGCACCTGCTGATGCTTTTACCATGATATACACGTTTTTTGCCTGAGCATGCTTGACGCAATTTGTTAAGGCTTCTTGCACGATGCGGAAGCAATTTAGCACCTGAACTGACGTAAGCTCGACCGTGTCGGTAAGTGTCGATTCGAACCACAACTGAGGCTCGTCGTGAAACCTGAGCTGTTTCCGCGCATAGCTCTCGATTTGCTTGGCAAAGTCGTCAAACAACATTGACTGCCCTTTGAGAGCCCAGATGGTTTCACGCAATTGACTCAGGCTTGCCCGCGCGTCCTCCTGCAAAGATTGTAGCAAGCGTTCGGCACGCCGTTCAACAGGGGCAGAGAATTTTGCTGCAAGGTCTAATCCCGAAATGATGTTGACCAACTGAGCGCCGACGTGGTCGTGCAGATCGCGAGAGATACGCTCACGCTCGTTCTGCACGGCGCGCTCGCGTTCGAGCTCCTCCACTCGCCGCTTGAGTCTCATTTGCGATGCACGCTGTACGACAAATCCAAATGCACCGATGAGAAGCAGGCCTGCAAGCGTCGTGAACCACCACGTTTTCCAAAACGGCGGCGGAATGACGAACGAGAAGGTTGCCGGTGAACCTGAAGAGACCCCATCGGGGTTGATGGCAACGACACTGAATGTGTAGAACCCTGGGGCGAGATTACGATAGCTGACATGTGTTTCCTCCATCGGGGTGCTCCAATCGTCATCGAGGCCGCTCAACTTGACGCGATAGCGGACGGAGCGCTCATCAGTGAAACTCAACCCTGCGTAGCCGACCCGGATGTTCTGTTGTTCATACGTCATCTGAAGCGGTGTTCGCGCCACCGACGCGCCGGCAGCAAACCTCGTCGTATCGGACATGATGTCTGTGATGGTAATGCGCGGAGAGATACGGTTTTGGAGTAACTGCCGAAGAGCAATGCGGACAATACCGCCCGTTGTTGCCAGCCACATCGTTTCGGTCGAGTCGTCGAAGCACGCAGCGTTGATGCGAATGTCCTTAAAGAGGAACCCCGTGACGGAGCCGAAGACCTCGAACGTGTTCTTCACGAACCGGTGGAGCGCTTTATCGGTGAGAACCCATAGTGTAGGATGCTCGGGCGAGTAATCAAGCGTCTGAAAAATACTAAAGACATGTGTTCCCTTCATTCCTTGCGCCTCATTGAACACCTCGACGCCGTGCCGAGTTTTCCGCGCCATTCCTTTGCTGGTCCCGAACCAAATAGCATCGCCGTTATCTAACACACAATGCACGGTGTTCGAAGGAATGCCTTCGGCAGTCGTGAACGACTCGAACCGTCCGTCGCAATAGCGGGTCGCCCCGACCGTGCGCGAGAGAACCCACACTCCCGTGCTACCGCCTACGACATCTTCAGACATTTCCGAACGCAAACCATCGGCAATGTGAAACTCGCGCATTGAATCGCCAATGAACCGCCGTACCCCGTAGCCGTAGCTCCCCACCCAGAGCGTCTCGGCATTTGCGCCAGAACGCATACACATGCCCGAGACGCCATAGCTGATGGGGCGCAACCGGACAAGCGACTGAGCGAACATTTCAGGCAGCGTGTAGGGTCCAAATAGGGAATGCAGGTTGCCCACATACAACCTGCCTTGGCTGTCTTCAGCGAATCCGCGCGCTTCCTTGATCGCCGTAATCCGGTAGATCGTGTCGCGGGCAATGACGCCGATGCCGTGTTCGGTCGCAACCCATAGACGACGACGTGAGTCGAGGAAAATCTTTGTCACATCGTTGCCGGGCAAGCCGTCTGCGTCGGTGTACATTCTGAGGTCGGCACTCGACAATTTCTGTGCACCGCCGCCGAATGTGCCAATCCAGAGATTCCCTTCGTAATCGCAGAGTAAGGATTCGACTCGTTCTTTGGCGAGTCCTTGCTTCACGCCAATGTGGAAAGTTTCGCTCCCTGCGACGCGAAAGAGTCCGCTTCCTTGTGTTCCATACCAGAGCGAACCATGGTGATCGAGCGTAAGACAACTCGCCCGCTGCTGGTTCGCGAGTTTCGTGATGGTTCGCTCCCTATCGTTTGCTATTTGTGTTAAGCGGTAGATACCGAGCGAAGATGCGGCAAGCACGTCGCCGTTTGCACCTTCGACTGCCGCATCCCATGTGAATGCATCGCTGGCTGTGCGGAAGAGCGCCTTGGTTCGTAAGTTCGCATCGCTTACCGTACGAGGTCTGGGTTGAGTCGCTTGCATAGCATCTATTCCTTCCTTACGCAACAGGAGCACGTCGCCGGTGTGAGTGCGCAACACCATGCTTATACCTTGCTCTGAGAGAAGTGTTTCAAAACGGGGGTATGCATACACAACGAGCTGCCCATCGCCGCAAAAGAAGAGCCGACCAGCATGGTCTTGCACAATCGAAGTGACGGTGCGTAACGGGAAGCCGTCCCGAGCACCAAAGGATGTGAAGGTCTTCCCGTCGAATCGCGTTACACCACCGTCGAAGGTTCCGAACCAAAGCATGCCTGCCGCATCTTGAAAAATCGTACGAACAAAGTTGCTCCCCAACCCATCGTCCGTTGTAAAGGTCACAAAGGCATGTCCATCATATCGGCTAACGCCACGATCGGTGCCGAACCAGATGAATCCCTCACGGTCTTGATACATGCACAAGACGTAATCGCTCGCGATGCCACTGGAGCGCGTGTACGTTTTGAGAACGACGTGTTGTGCGAACAGTGGACACACAAAGAACAGCATTGCGAAGGCGCGCACAATCATCGTGTACCCTCACGGTGTGTCGGCAGTGCGGGACTCAGCAGAATCTCACCCGTGCCTTTGGGAGAGATCGTGAAGAGTCCGCTATGTTCTTCGGCGCGTTTTTTCATGTTGCGTTTGCTGTTCATCGTCTCGGTCATTTGATCTGTGCGCATAATGCCATCGTCGCGCACACGTAACAACAAGCACTGTGCGCTTTGGGAAATATCCCGCCACCCTTTGTGCACTCGATAATGTTGGTCAATAATTCCTGGATGAAACGAAAGGCGCTGAGCATTTGTATGGGCGTCACCTCAATCGGTGAAGGTAGCTGTGCACCCACGACGAGCCTCGTCGTCCTTTAATGAGCTTTCGAAGAGAACTGCTGGCATCTGAAATCCGATTTGGCCTTAGAGTGGCAGAGTCCTTTTGAGAAATATCTATACAAGGAGAATTCACCGAATCGGTGAAGTGTTTAGCGACAGGCTCACCTTGTTCAAATTAACGAAACTGAATTGCAACTGCAGTAGGCACGTTGCAATAACTTTTTCAATCCCGTAAGTTGTACTGCGTATCCTTACAAATCAGCGAGTGAGAATAATGCAAATTACTACCAAACAATTCACTGTAACCACGAGGGGAGGTTCTGAAGTCCTGAATGTGACGGACAGCGTCTCGGAGTTGCTCAGGAAAAGTCACTTGAACGAAGGAGCTGTGACCGTGTTTGTCACCGGCTCAACTGCTTCGATCACGACAACGGAGTTCGAGCCAGGCTTGCGGAAAGACATTCCCGAGATGTTGGATCGTGTTGCACCGCAAGCTCATCGGTACCATCACGACGATACATGGCATGACGGGAATGGACATTCGCATGTGCGCGCAGCGTTAATGGGTTGTTCACTGACCATCCCTTTCCTGAATGGGGAACTCATGCTCGGAACATGGCAACAAATAGTCCTTGTCGATCATGACAACCGTCCACGGCAGAGAACTATCGTAGTACAGATCATCGGGGAGTAGATGGGTAAGCCCCTGGTGGGTGGGAAACAGAATCAATCTCTGAAACTCTGTTGGTCCCGAAATGCACGTCCGCCGTAGGCGGATGCAAAGCTGTTCTGCCAGCTACGTTCGCAGACTCTTGATGAAAACTCCCTACCAACACCACTCTTCAACCAACGCTCTCTCTTCATCGCCTCGCTCCTTGACGGAAATTCCTCAGCGTGTATCACTTTCCAAGGAGCGTATCGTCTTGTGGAGGGCACTTGCCCAGCATTGTGGCGCATCAACCTATCTTTTAGATCGCGCGTTTGACCCACATAGGTTTGCTGGTGCGCCTCAGAGTAGAGAATGTAGACTGTATACACTGCGGTGCGGAGAGCCGAGGATTCGAACCTCGAAGCCCGTTAGGGCGCCAGTTTTCAAGACTGGTGCAATAGCCGTTCTGCCAGCTCTCCTGATTTTTTTTCTCTCGACCCTCGAACTCCGTGTGGGCGTCCGCCTCAGGCGGATGCAATAGCCGTTCTGCCAGCTCTCCTGATTTTTTTTCTCTCGACCCTCGAACTCCGTGTGGGCGTCCGCCTCAGGCGGATGCAATAGCCGTTCTGCCAGCTCTCCTGATTTTTTTTCTCTCGACCC
>CAYUFU010000054.1:0-27037 GCA_964444145.1 uncultured Chitinophagales bacterium | reverse complement strand
ATTGGTATCTCACGGTACGCTTTATGAGTGTATACTCATACAGTTGACCTTGCAAGGAGCAACCGATGAAAACCTCAGCAGATCTGAAAGCGGAAATCCTGATGGCGCTTGCGCACCCGAACCGCATTCGCATACTAGAGCACATGCGGAAGGGTGTGCGCTGCAACTGCGAGTTAGCACCCGAACTTGAACTCGAGCAGTCCAATCTCTCGCGTCATCTGAAGATTCTCATGCAAGCCGGAATCCTGAAATCGTGGAAGGAAGGACTGCGGGTGAATTTCAAGGTTGCCGATGAACGCATCTTCAAGATTCTGGATATCGCAGCGGCGATTGCGCGACAGGTAGTAAAGAAGAAAGCTGAAGCACTGGAAGTAGGGAGTAAATTCCAAATCTCAAGTTCCAAATTCCAAAGAAACTCCATATGACAAATTCAAAAAACTGACGCTCACGAAAGGAACAGAACTATGACTATCAAAGTACTCGGACCCGGATGCATGAACTGCAGGACTCTCGAACGGAGAACCATCGAAGCACTCGAGCGGCTTGGCGTGCAGGCAAAGGTGGACAAGGTCGTTGACCTCGACAGCATCACATCGTATGGCGTGATGCGCACGCCCGGACTCGTCATTGACGAAAAGCTCGTCTGGCAAGGCGGCGTGCCGACTGTTGAGCGCATCAAGGAACTCATCACGGCAGAATTGACGGTGAGCTGAGATGAAAGAATGGATGAAGTTTGCGCTGCTCGCCGCGACGTTTCTCGTATTCTATTTCGAGCCGCTCGATGCGCCGATCGTGCTGCACTCCATCGCGGCAGGGCTTGCACTGCTTCACGAGTACGCTCGACTTCACGTGCTCACATGTCTTGTTCCTGCGTTCTTCATCGCGGGCACCATAGCCGTCTTCGTGAAGAAGGAAGCTATCCTCAATCTCCTCGGCCCAACAGCGAAGAAGTACATCTCGTATCCCGTCGGCAGCGTCTCCGGCGGCATCCTCGCCGTTTGCTCGTGCACCATCCTGCCGCTCTTTACCGGCATCTACAAACGCGGAGCAGGAATCGGCCCGGCGGTCGCGTTTCTTTTCACCGGACCGGCAATCAACATCACCGCCATTCTGCTAACGGGCGGCGTGCTCGGATGGGATTTCGCCATCGGGCGACTTGCAGCGGCGATGATCATCTCGATCATTGCGGGACTTATCATGGCGGCGCTTTTTCAGGAACACGACCGGAAGAATGTCAACGGAGCATTCGCTGCTGCGTTGGGAGGCGATGTGCAATATTCCAATCTCACCATTACGCTCTTCTTCCTGCTTCAGCTCGGCATTCTCGTTGCGTTCGGCTTGAGTATTGATCCGACGCTCAAGGCCATCCTCGTTATCGCCACACTTGCGGTAGTATTGGGAATGGTCTTCTACAAATTCCAGAAAGAACACATCCTCGAATGGCTGCGCGAAACGTGGGGCCTCTCGAAGAACATTCTCCCCTATCTGTTCGTCGGCGTCTTCATCGCAGGCATCATCGAAGTCGTTGTGCCGCAGGAGTTCGTCACACGGCTGGTGGGACAAAACACAATCGTAGCCAACGTCGTTGCCTCCACGTTCGGCGCGTTCATGTACTTCGCTACGCTCACCGAAGTGCCAATCATCCAGCAGCTCATGGCGCTCGGGATGGGACGAGGTCCGGCACTCACGCTTTTTCTCACAGGCAACGCATTGAGTTTGCCGAGCATGATTGTGCTCTTCAAAGTGATGGGAACGAAACAAGCGACCGCATACATCCTGATCATTATGGTGCTGTCGGTGATTGCAGGATGGCTCTTCGGTAAATTCATATAATTGCGAAAAGCGTTGTCACGAAGCAACGCGTTCAGTCGCAAGAGAAGGATGATGGAGCATTCAAGCCGCTTCCGAAACCAATAGCGGCGTCTCCAACTGCTTCTCTGGGCTTGTCACTCGAGCGGTAAGGTGTCGCCCAAGCTGTGGAAGATATTTCAGTACTGTCTGCACTCCCGAGGGTCTCACATGAAGAAAGGCAACATCGAATGCACTGTTGTCACCAAGCACCGATGCGCCTGCGTTGAGAAAGCGAATGCCTTTCCGAACATACTCGCTGTTCTTGTGTACGTGACCATGCAAAACGATGTCAACCTGTGCCGCGGCGAATAATTGAAGCAACCGTTTCTTTTTTCTCAGCTTCATTGTTTGACGTTCGATAGCATTCCAAATGCTATACGAGGTATTTGCATCGTCGGAAGCATATTTGTTGAAGTGATGATGGATGAGAACGATCTTGCGTTTCCCTTTCAGGCTTTCCGACATCAACATCTTCTTCATCCGTTCGAACAGTCCGTCATCAATCTCGCCGTTCGAACCGACAGGATTCCTCATGCGTGAGTAGCGAGCGATAGAATTGGTACCCATGATCGCCGCATGGCCGAAGACTTTGAGATAGGGCAACCATTCGCCATCTTCGTCGTGGAAGGAATCATCGAAGACTTCGTGAAAGCACTCTCGAAACTCTTTCACCTTGCGATCATAATGAGTTGTCTTGCATCGCTTCGGGAATGAGAGAATATCCTCGGCACGGTGGACGCCGCCGAACAGATCGTGATTGCCGAAGATGAGGGAAAGCTTGCGGGAATCAAGCAATCCATAGTTGCGAAAGATCTTGCGCGCCGCCTCAAGCTCTTTTTTGTCGCCATCTGCTGTAATATCCCCTGTGATAACGATATGATCGGCTCCCTGGCGCAGACAATACTCAAGGAGCAAGCGAGTCTTCTTCACATTCTGGCGCGAGTGGTCAAGACTAATGTGCAGATCCGAAAGATGGGCGATAGTAAACGGATGGTCCATGCCCCTGTTTTCCCTTTTGTTCCTGGAACTGATTGTACTCGTGAATGACGCTGTCATAGCTTGCGAACATTCTCTCAAAAATATTCTCCCACTGTTGCTGTTGTGCAAACGCATACGCCTCGTTGCGAATGGTTTCCCGCAGCACAGGATTGTCCAAAAGCAGTTCTATTTTCTCTGCTAGACTCTGTGAGCATCGTGGAGCGGCAAGAAGACCGTTCCACCCGTCACGGATAATGCCATAGGCGCCTCCTGCGCGTGCGCAAATCGGGGGGAGGCCACACGCCATTGCCTCGAGAGTGACGTTGCCGAACGTCTCGGTCGTCGAAGGAAAGACAAACACTTCACTCGAAGCATAGGCAACAGCCAAATCGTGTTTTGCTTGATGGCCGAGAAAGATCGCCTCGGGCATCAGCCGAGCAAGGTCTGCGCGCGCCGGACCATCCCCCGCAAGAACAAAGACGACATCACGTCTCTTCTCTGCAAGAAGCTTGTAGGTTTCAGCAAGGGTCTTGAGGTCTTTCTCCCACACAAGCCTGCCCGCGAAAAGGAGAACGTGCTTCCCTTGCGCCCCGATTTTGTTTTTCCATTCTGGATCTCGCCATTTCCGATTGAACACCTCCGCATCCACTCCATGGGGGAGGAACTCAAGATGTCGGATTCCATGCTCGTGCAGCTCTCTGAGGATCGGCTCGGAGGGGACGAATGTTCGTTGGCACCTGTTGTACAGTCTTCTGATATACCTCCAACTGAGACCTTCGAGTGCCGTAACGTTGTAGTACTTCGCGTAGCTTGCAAAATGCGTGTGATACGTTGCCACAACAGGAATGCTGTTACGCTGAGCATATGTAACCGCAGCGTATCCTAACGAACACGGACTATTGATATGAAGGATATCCGGACGGAACGCGCGAAGCTCTTGCTCGAAGTGTCTCAAGCCCGGAAGTGCGAAGCGATAATCCTTGTAGAGCGGAAAGGTTATGGAGGGTACTTTGTGAAACCGTGTGCCGCAGTCGTCCGAAGGAACAATGGGAGAAAGGAAGATACTCTTTATGTCATACTTGTTCAGGTAGGCGAGAAGGCGATAGAGCACACGCGTCACCCCGTCATGTTCGGGACGCATCGTGCCGGCGAAGTATGCAACGCGAATTGGGTAGCGCGTCAATGGGCAACCCGACGCCGTCCGACAAGAAATTGCAGTGCGAGTACGACTACGCTGATGAGAAAATAGATAGCTGCTTTCATCGCATCAACTCCTTATGACTTTCCACACTTGGTTGCAATCTCGCTTGCATAAAAATACAAACACCATGTGAGGCGATTGTTAGCGTCATGTCAATTGTTGGTTAAGATTGCTGTTGTAAGTTGTATATCTTTCTGGTTCTTAGGATATTCGTGGCGCAAAAATCATCAACAAGCACGAAAGCTCTGTTTGAAACTGATAGAATTGGGCGTCGAATGGGTTAGCCGACTGCTGAACGTGCCATCGGCCGCGATCGCCATGTTCAAGAAAGCAAATGAAGTCAGTGGCATTGATAAGGAAACACTCCCCACCGAACTCATTCCCCTCAATACAATCCAGCTATCGCGAGGATTACTCAATTTCACCATCTTGCAGAGCATCAGGACCTGGGTTCTTCCCTATTGGGCTACCAACCAATACGATCCGAGTTCCTCAGCATTCATTCCTCGTTCACATCTCGGATTGTCAATGAATCTTACGCATCGCAACTGGACGGCGGTGGGAACTATGGAATGTGACATAGAGCCTATCGTTGATTCCCGCGGTATGGTGACGCCGTTTCGAGATGGCTGGTCGCTCGATGTGTGGCTCATGGTTGACGGCAAGCTCTACTTCCCCTCGCACCACGACGCTGTACGGCAGCGGCTTGTACACGACCTCCCTATCGTTGAAACAGTTTTTGCCGTGGGTACTCTGGTCGTCACACTGACCACGTTTGTTGTTAAGACAAATCTGATACATCGGGCACATGTCAATAACTACGGCGGCGCGCAAACGAAGTGTATGCTCTTCGTTGCTCTTCGCCCCTTCAACACTGAGGGTATTAGTCTTGTTCAGGAGGTGGAATACAGTTCCGAGGAAAACAGATTGCTTGTGAATGGCAAGGAGCGCGTGTACTTCGATACAACACCTGAATATGTGGATTGCTCCTCACATCTTCGCGGAGACTGTGCAGCCCACATCGTACAGCCCGGTTGGAGCAAGGAGCTTCGATCGCATTGCAGCATGGGGCTGGCGAACGCAGTCGTGGGATTCACAGCGGAACTCTCCCCGCACGGTTGCTACAGCGTTGAGGCAAGTTGTCGCCTTCACCCCCCCTTCGCTCGTGCGAATCAGAACACCGCTGATGCCGACCCCGTTGCATATTGGAAAGAAATTCTCCAAGCTGGAGGAACACTGACCACACCCGATCAACGGCTCAACTCATTGTTCACATCGTCGCTGTCAACCCTGCTGGTGTTGACTGATAGCGAATCTATTACCCCGGGACCATTCACGTATCATCAATTCTGGTTTCGCGACGCGGCATACATGCTGTGGGCGCTGGACAAGTGGGGCTTTTCGAATCATGCAGAGCGTGTCATGCAAGCATTCCCCAAGAAGCAGGAACGTTCGGGTTACTTTCGATCTCAGCAGGGTGAATGGGATTCCAACGGGCAGGTGTTGTGGACTGTCGGTCAGCATCTCCTCCATTCGCGCGGCAACGCTTTGTTAGAAGAAATGTTTGATTCGCTACGCCGCGGAACAGAGTGGATTGAGCGGAAACGTGTCACCACGCAAGGCAAGCAACATGATCCGGTTCAGGGCTTAATGCCGCGTGGCTTGAGTGCCGAGCACCTCGGTTTGGCAGATTACTACTTCTGGGACAACTTCTGGTCACTGGCGGGCCTTGAGTCATACGCGCTGCTGGCAGACCAACTGGAGAAATCTCACGAGGCCAAGCGAATTAAAACAGTAATTCAGGAGTATCGTGAGAACGTCGAACGGGCGATTCGCTATGTTCAGAACAGATTCTCAACCGATACTATCCCCGCAGGACCGCTGCGCGATATTGACTGCGGCATGATTGGTTCACTGTGTGCTTGGTATCCCCTGCAGCTCTTCGCACCCGACGACAGCAGGCTCCTCCCCACCTTAGTGACGTTACACGATCGCTTCTTCCACAAGGGAATGTTCTTTCAGGATTTTATTCATAGTGGGATGAATGCTTACCTCACTCTTCAGGTCGCGCATACCTGGTTGCTGAGGGGAGAGAGAAAGCGGTTTTGGGAGATATTCGCTACCGTATGCTCTTTCGCTTCTCCAACCATGAACTTCCCCGAAGCAATGCACCCAACAACGGGAGGTGGTTGCATGGGAGATGGCCATCACGGCTGGGCAGCAGCAGAAATTGTTCTTGCACTACACGACGCGTTCATCCACGAGCGCACGGATGCCGACAACTACGAACTCATTCTTCTCGGTGGCGTACCTGTTTCCTGGTTTTCATCAGGAAAGCCGTTTTCAATTGAAAGGGCTCGCGTGACTGGCGCAATCGTGAGCGTCCATGTCACCTTCCTGACTTCTGCTATCGAGGTGCAGATCTCATTCGAACGCATCAACACTATGGCGCCGCGACGAATTGCACTGCGGCTGCCTGTAGTTGCTCAAAAGGTTTTTGCCGATCAGGGCGCTCGTGTCGCTCACGAAATAAAAAACGGCGAGACCCACATCGAACTGGAGGCTGCATCGGTTCGATTGCGGATCATCCTTTAATCACATCAACGAATCATAAGCGGAAACAAACTATGCTTGACTTGGAGAAGGAATTGGATTTTGCATTTGAGCTTGCCGAGAGTGCAGCAAGAGAAATTATGCCTCGTTTCCGCTTCTGTTCGATAGAACACAAAGCGGATGGGACCGAAGTAACCGATGCAGACCGCTCCGCGGAGCGAGTGATGCGCGATCTGATAGCGCGACGCTTTCCCGACGATGCTGTGTTGGGAGAAGAGTCGGGAATGTCGGGCGACGAGACTGCTTCGCGCGTATGGGTCCTTGATCCTATTGATGGAACAGCGTGGTTCACAATGGGTGTCCCCCTGTTCGGAACTCTCATAGCGTTGTGTGAGAACGGCGAGCCGGTTCTGGGACTGATCAACTTTCCCCCTTTGCATGAGACGGTGTATGCAACCACGGGAAGTGGCTGTTGGTTCAAGCCGGCCGCAGGCAATGTGTATCGTCTACAAGTAGCCGACAACGTGTTACTGCATCAGGCAACGATCAGCGCTACAAGCCTCCAGATATCAACCATGCCGCCGCATAAGAATAAACCGTCATACAATCTCAACGGCATCATGAGGCAGGCTCGAAAATTCAAATTCGTGGGAGACTGTTTGCAACATGCTCTTGTTGCGAGAGGAACTATTCATGCAGCAATTGATCCTGTGATGAAACCGTGGGATATAGCAGCGCTTGTGCCTTGTATCGAAGAAGCTGGCGGGATTGTGACGGATTTGCAGGGCAACCGAAAAGGAATCCTCGAGTCTGATAATCTCCTCGCGTCTTGTTCCGACCATTTACACGACGAAATCCTCGCGGTGCTGAATGGGAGCATCCCTACAGGTGATTAAGAATCGGGATCCGATCTTCCTTTTTGCATTTCCTTCAACAGGACTATGAGGTCTGCAATTGACGTGAATCGTACACCCTTGATGCGAGCCCATATCTTCTTCTCATCGTCTTTCAGCACACGTGCAATGTAGATCGCATCATCGTAAACTGCTTCACGCATGGTTTTACTCCTTCTCGGCTTGCATTGATTCAATCACGCAGGGGTATTGGACGAGGTGCGCAGAGTGATCATTCGTACATAACATCCAGCTTGAGGGCGTTGCTATTCAACAATGATTTGGACACCCTTTTGGTCGCTTGTACTGGACATACCCCTCTAAGGGACAGGCGCAACTCATACTCGGCACGGCATCCCTTGTTCAGACACCTCACGAAAAACAAGCTTCTAATTGGTTGGGAGAGGATTTGAACCTGACCTTTGTTGCAGACTTTGCATGTATTCATGTTGCGTTTTCGTGAGATGACAAAGAATGGAGAGGTAGAGAATCGGTGCTGTACATGCTACACGTGGGAGCGTGTTCGATTCTGCATCTATAAAATAGGGGCGGACTGTAACGCTAATATTGCCTGCATTTCAAATCTTCATTACTGCTCTGCAACCCGAAACCGAATGGCAAGGAGATCGGAGGTTACACGGAGAGCCCTGTTGCAGGCGAAAAGGTTGCGGCTAGAAGTCTGGGCGAACAGTCCGCCAGCAAAGATAACCACAGAGATCGCGGAGAACACAGAGAGAAAAAAGAGTTCTTTAGTAGATTTTTCAAGATGTCTTTTCTCTCAGTTTCTCTGTTAACTCTGTGTTCTCTGTGGTAAAATTTTTCTTGGGGTTTTCGACCGAGCATCTAGTACGTGTTATGGCGGTGGCGAGAGGCGCCGTCACAATGGGATACCGGAGGAGGTTGCCTTGAACGTTGGTCAACGCTGGTGGGAAGAAGCGTGCGGCTCTCACGGCTGCGGAAAGCTGCAACTTTCTACCTCTTCACTTTCGTGTTCACCCCTTTACGCTTCCCAACGTCAACCCGGAAACCAAATACTTGCTGAGGGCGAGAAAGAGAATCACGACGGGAACCGTGACGATGATGGATGAGGCGCCGTACAATCCCCACTCCGTGCTCATGTTCGACTCGAACGATTTCAAGCCGAGTGGCAGAGTCCAGAGCTGTGAGTCTTGCAAGATCTGCGCGGCGACGAGATACTCCGCCCACGCCGTCATGAACGAGAAGAGTGCAGTGATAACGAGCGCCGGCGCGGCGAGAGGAAGGATGACTTTGTAAAACGCTTGGAACTGATTGCAGCCATCAATGCGTGCCGCTTCTTCGAGGCTGTACGGGATAGTGTCGTAGTATCCCTTCATCGTCCAAATGGTGAACGGAAGTGCAGTTGCAGTGTAGATGATGATCACGCCGAGATAGGTGTTGATCAGTCCGAGCTTAATCAGCATAAGGTAGAGCGGCAGCAGGAGCATCGTTGCGGGAAACATCTGTGTGGTGAGTAAACTGAGCAAGCCGATTTGCTTTCCCAAGAAGTTGAAACGGGAAAACGCGTAGCCGCACATCGCCGCAAGCACGACGCCTGTAATTGTCACCACGCCCGAGACGAGAATGCTATTCCACAACCATAACAAAAACGGCTGGTCGCGAAACAACCGAATGTAATTCTCGAACGTAGCGTTGGTGGGAATAATCTCAAGCGACGTCGAAAGCAGGCGGTCTTCGGGTCGCAATGAAATGGTGACGACGTTGAGAATCGGATAGACGGCAAAGCAACAAAAGAGAACGAGAGTTGCATATGTCGCTATAAGCCTCATGGTACCTTTTTTCATCGAACAGTTCCCATAGTTGTCAATACGCCGCCTCTGTGGCTTTCGTCCTTCGCATAAAATACAAACTGAACGCTAACAACAGCGCGAAGATCACCATCGAAAGCGCCGCCGCATATCCGTAGCGATACAAATTGAATGCGGCTTTATACACAAACGACACGAGAATATGCGTTTGGTCGGACGGCTCCCCTGCGTTGCTCACCAGCCAAACAATGTTCAAGTTGTTGAAGGTCCACACCGTGCCGAGTGTGATGGCAGGAATCATGACGGGGCGAATGAGCGGCAAGGTGATGCGAGATAGCTTGTGCCACCAGGAGGCGCCGTCAATGTCTGCGGCTTCGTAGAGTTCATGCGGAATACTTTGCAACGCGCCGAGCGCGATGACCATCATGAACGGAAAGCCGAGCCAGATGTTGGTGAGGATACACGCGAGAAATGCCTCCGTCGGACTCTTCAGCCACTCGACAGCAGGCAAGTGCAGATACTTGGTGATGATGAGATTGATCGAACCGTACTCGTAGTTGAACATGCCCCGCCACGTCAGCGCAACAATATACTGCGGAATTGCCCACGGCAGAATCAAGAGCGTTCGCCAGATCGGTTTCAGCTTAACATCCTTTTGATTCAGCAACAGCGCAAGAAACACTCCAAGCACAACATGGAAAACAACGTTCACCACCGTCCAGATAATTGTCTTGCCAAAGACCATGTAGAAATCGGGCTGTGTCGGCTCGGTGAACACTTTCACATATTGACGGAGGCCAACGAGCTCCCAGTCCTTGATGTGGCGAAGATTCATGTTCGAGAACGAAATCACCACGTTGTAGATGAACGGATAGAAAACGACCGCAAGCAAGATCACGAATGACGGTAGGACAAGGAAGCCGATGAACAATTTGTTCCGGTTCATACGCACATTGGTTTGGAGTAGTGTTACATTCTGAAGAGTTCACAGAGAACACGGGGCTTGCGGGTCGCATGCTCGACAAGCTCCGTGAACTCTGCAAACTCTACACATGCATCAGGTAAAGCAGACGGAAACTATTTTTTTGTTACGCGCACTGCAATGCGCCGGTTTTGCGCTCGCCCCTCTTCCGTATCATTCGATGCAACCGGATGTTGATCGCCGTACCCTTCGGCTTTCATCCGCGCTGCGGCGACTCCCAGCTTCACCAGTTCCGCCATTGTCGCTTTCGCGCGGTCTTCCGATAATTTCATGTTCGCGGCTGCGCTGCCGACATTGTCGGTATAGCCGCCGATTTTCAGCTCGACGTTCGGATACGCCTTCATGATTTCCGCGACATTGTTCAGCTGTTCCGCCGACTTTGCCATATCGAGTGTTGCTTTGCCGGTCTCGAATGTGAGTCGGTCGAAGTTGAACCAGGTGGTTTTGTCAACGGGCTTGCTCGCATCCTCGATGAACTCAACGAGTTGATTTTCGATCCCGCCCATCGGCGCGTTCAGTGCGACACCGTTCGGCAGAGTTTTCTTGAACCAATTCGCCATTGCGTCCACAGCCTTCGACGCAGCATCGTCAACTGTTTTTGCCGCCTCTTCAACTTTTTGCGTTACGTCCACGTTCGGAACATCGGTTTGGCATCCGCGACCAAGCAGCGCATACACAAGCACCGCCGCGCCCGCGAGTACCAACCACGGTATCAACTTCTTCATGCCGCTGCCGCCCGCTGCCATCGCAGAGCTTGCCATGCCTGCGACATCACCGAGGCTCGACAAGTTCAACAGGCTGCCAAGTCCGGCAGGCAACACGCCCTTCAAGAAATCTTTCTGACCCATCAGCATGCTTGCAAGCCCTGCCGCGTTCGAGATACCTTGCGACTTCACGGTCTTGCCAATCATCCCCATAACAATTGGCGCTGCAAGCCCGAGCAGCGAGGAGGCAGAGCTTGATTTCATGCCGCTGATTTTCGAAATCAAGTTGGCAACGCCGCTGACCTTGTCGCCGAACAACGTGCTCAAGATTCCTGCGCCGCTGGAGATCAAGTTCTGCGTTGACGATCCGCCGCCGAGCAGCGAGCCGAGATTATTGAGAATGCTTCCATCATGGTTCCCAGAGCTTAGCATGTTGAACAGCGCAGTCGCTCCATTGGTGTCCGACGCCTTCTGCACCGCTCCTGCCAAGATGGACGGCAGCACGCTTCCCAGCGCACTTTGTGTTGTCGACGAACTTTCCCCAATCGCCCCCGCGATTTTGGAAACCATGTCGCCCGAAAGTTGGTCTTTCAACAGACCGAGCAGGTTAATACTCATTGTTTCCTCCGATGAGATTGTAGTGGTTTTGTGGATTAGGGTTGGCTAATATCTTGTGAGCACAATACCCCACTGCCTTCATCGCGTTGGAAGCAGGGGAAAGGAGGCTCTTCTTGCGTGCATTCTTGTCACGAGTCATGATTCAGCAGTTGAGATTTCATCATGCCCAGAACGCCGTCACTCGTTCATCTCCGCAATCTTCCGTTTTGCCAACTCCTGCATCGCCTTCGCCGCACGTTCAGGAGTCTGCGAGCCGCTCAGCACCGCTTGATAACTCGGGCGCATCGCATCCCAGATTGCGCGCAGCTCGGGAACGATGGGCATCGGTCTGCCGCGTTCGATTTGTAGCGCGGAGTTTCGCAGGATGTCATCGCTCTGTACAAACTCGGACTGAATCGCCTCAAGGCGGGTCGGCATGGTGTTGAGCTGCTTCGCTGTTTGGAGTTGTAGCGTCGGTTGCATCACGAATTTCAAAAACTTGATGACCAACGGGCGCTTCGTCTCGGCAACATTTGCATTCAACGAAAAACCCTTCGGCGAAATCATCGGCGCGCACCATAAGCCTGTGCTTGTAATTTTCGGCAGCGGCGCCACGCCAATATCAATACCGGCTTTCTTATAGCCAGCCCAACTCCAATCGCCATTCACAATCATCGCGCTCTTCGTATCCTTGAACAACGCGTCAGCAATATTGTAGTCCGCCTCGCTTGGGATCATCTTGTGAACATCGCGCAACTCTTGAATGAATTTCAACCCATTAATCGTCCCGGGTGAGTCCAAGGTCGGCACACCATCTTCCGTCATAACCCATCCGCCGAAGCCGGTCATGAACGGAATAAAGAAAAATGGCTCGGTGTAATTCCAGCACATGCCATACCGGTCGGTTTTCCCGTCGCCATTCGTATCAACCGTCAGTTTCTTTCCCAACGCAATCAATTCCTCATCCGTCTGCGGCGGCTTGTCCACCAACTTCTTGTTGTACACCAGCGTGAGATGGTTGCCCAGCTTGTCGGCTATTTGGTACAGCCTTCCTTCATACCACGTGAGTCCTTGCGGAGTGAACGAATCGAGATATGCCCTGTCGAAATACGATTCGAGCGGAGCGATAATGTCCATCACTTCGAACGGACCAACCTGGTCGGACGGACCATAAACCAAATCTGGTCCCTGTCCTGCGATCGCCGCAACGATGAATCCAGAGCGAAGCTCCTCAGTCTCTTTGTAAATCGCCTCAACGTGCACGCCTGGATTCTCTTCCATGAACTGCTTCATCTGATCTTCGAGAATCAGGCGTTCATCCACACGCATCTGATGCCAAATGACGATGCGATTCGGGTTGTCCTTCTTCTGACAGCCAACGGCGACGAAAAGAAGGAAGAAGCAACACGTTATTTGATTTCCGGAAAGACTCACATGGATGTGTTTTTTTGCTTCTGGTATTGGCGACGCACTTGAGTCGTCTCTTACTTGGAGGCGTTAACCCGTGTTCGATTCAGCATGAATCACAAAGCGTTCTTGAACCTTCTTGGGATTCGGCGTTCAAAACGCTTATCAAATGGTCGGGGCGCATCAACAATAGCTATAGATATTCAGCGAGCAAAGCGCGCACCGCTGGTGCAGTCAGGTCGTCGAGTCGTATTTGCACGACAACTCTACAAACGGCATAGTTGCTTTGCTTGTCGGGACACTCTCGACGAGTCGTACACTGACTTTGACATTCAACATTCCTTGTTCAATATTCGATATTGCTTTTTTGTCCCAAGGACTCCTTCGGAGAATATCGAATATTGAACAAGGAATAATGAATGAAGAATTGCGGTTTGGTCGCTTCGATATTCTTCCTCAATACTCAAACACCAAACACTCGCCCGCATGAAGCGAGACATGCAGATGACCATCGTGCACGGACAATTTTCGAGAGCTGAGTAAGTCGTTGACGTGTCTCGACGCAGTATCGAGTTTGACGTTGGTTGGCTCACTCGAAACATAGTTACTGTTTCCAACAACTGCAACACGCTCCGTACCGTCAGCCGCCACTCTCGCAAATGCGAGAATATGATGATTCGGGTCGTGAAGAACTTTGAAGGTGGCAGGGGTTGCATCAGCAATCAACGCTGCGTACTTGCTGCGCACTTCCAGCACGCGGCGAATCCAACCGACAAGATTGTCCTTATTCAACCAATTGTATGCATACTCGCTGAAGAGCGGTAGTTTCTCCGAAGGTAAATGCCTGAGCTGGTCTTGTGTAAAATCGAGACCCGTGTTGATGGGATACGTTTCTGCCAACTCGAAGCCTGAGTGAATAAACGGAATAGCAGGCAAGAAGGCATTGATGACCGCTGCCCACTTTGCATAGGCAATGCCGCCCGGGCGCGCCGCGGCGCGTGGCGTGTTGTGATTCTCAGGTGTTGCAAAGAACGGAATCGCGAATCCCTCGTGCGCCGCCTTATGGATGAATTGCCGCATCTTGGTCGGATGATGTTCATCCACCCACAAATATCCGAATACGGCATTGTAGCCTTCCTCTCGGCTCCTCGCAGAAATCGAAAAGTTCTCGTCCCAGAAGGCAAAGTCCGGATCGTACTTGCGTGCAACCTTCACCATTTCTTGTTTCAATGCCATCGGCAAGGCGTGGCCCATATCAATCATCACGCCGTCAACATGAAACTCGCGCTGATAGTACGGAATGATGCCGATTATTCTCTCCCAAAGGGGGCGGTTAATATGCTGCGGTTGTGCAAGGCGTGCGTCGTACATCCGAATGGTGTTGTACGCGATGTAGTTGAAGTCAGCGTGTTCATACATCCGCAGGTACGTCACGTCGCCCCACGGCGGCTGGTTGTCGTCGGGGGGCCAGTCAGCGAAGGCGCCGGGAATTTTCACGCGTTGTCCATTCGGCAATACGCCAATGTATCGGCCATTCTCTTTGGTGACGAAATCGGGATGCGGCGGCGGCGTAAAAAAATTCCGGTGCGTCTCATGCGGTGGAAGAAGCTTGTCGAACTGCTTCGTCTCGACAAGGTAGTGAATGTGTTGTAACTCTTCTCGCGTGAAGATCGGTGAGCCATAGCGCCCCTCCGTGTGATGGTGCGCGTCGCGCAGCTCGATCTCATCGCGTATCCAGTACATCCATTCGGGATGTTCCTTGACCCAATCGGAGTCCTTTGCCGCCGTCCGAAACACAAACTCCACAACGACGCGAAAGCCCATGAGATGCGCCGCCTCGACGAACGCCTTGAATTCGGTTTTTGCATCAAGCCCAAGCAAGGGCTCCGCTTGATTCTCATCCAACTCATACGGATTCCGGATGGCATAGGGCGAACCGAGCGTGCCCTTGTTTCCATCATGACCAATCGCGGTAATGGGAAGAAGGTGAATCGTGTTCGCACCAAGCCGTTTGATGTACGGCAGCATGGCGATTGCTTTGAGGAACGTTCCCGTCTCGCGAAAACCGTCGCCGTTGACCGGCAAGTCGAGTTTGTTGTTTCCGTTGTGGTCGAACGCGCAGGTTGTTCGCACGAACATGTTGTAAATGACTGCATGCCGACTCCATTCGCCCGCACTCGGTTTCGCTTTCTTCGGCGGAACGGCTTTCAGCGCTGCGCGCACTGCATCACGATAGAATTCAAACGGGTGCACGTTCTCGCGCTTGGGCGTTCCCCTCTCGGACAGCCAAAGCGAGGGAATCGCGTAGTGCATCTTTTTTGATTTCGTCTCTTTGAGTTTTGCCGACAGAACTTCATCAAGCACGCTCAGTGCTTTCGTGCCGCTGTATGCTCTCCCCATTTCTATTTTTTTCCAAATGTGTTGATGATGATGATTGTTTGCTCAGACCGAGTCCGAATCAGTGCACTTCGGTGCTCGGAAGGAAATTCTTCACTCGGAATCCACTCCCCTTTCTTCCCGCTGTTTGTAAACTTATACTGCACGTTTGCGCCGATTGGTACGTCAAGCTCCAACGACCAAAGCGAATCATTGGCGAGCGCGTCACCGTGCGTGCCGTCGTCATACATGCGCACGGAATTGGGCGTCCACTCGCCAAGCGCCTTCAGGTTCCCGACGATGTAGATTGCGTCGGACACGTTTTCCCTTTTCGCATCCACAACAAAAAGGACGCGTTGGGTTTCGACACTCCGCGCCATTACACCTTGCCCACCCGTTGTTTCGGTGTGAATGATCGGGTCGAACGCAGGGGCTGTGATTCGTGCTCCCGCCTTCGCTGCGAAAGCGTACACATTCTTCAAGTGAATGCGAAATGCTTCATCAAACGGCTTATCGCCCGCTGGTGCCGACTGGTCGGCTCCGTACCACCAGAACCAATCCGAACCCTCTGCCGCATACATCGCTTCATACGCCATGTATGCGTAGTATGGTTGTGAATCCTTGGGGGGTGGACTGCACTTTGGATCGGGCTGCGTAAGTCCACTGTTCGTAAGGTCTTGTCGAGCCTGTCGTAAGTATTCCCATGCCCTATTTTCTTCAGGCTCACCAATCCAGGTATCATAATTCGCATTGATCCATGAGCCGGGCCAAAGGGATTTCATGCGCGGCATTGTCTCAATGGGATGCTCCGCAATACCGCGCTGAAGATTGCCAAAGATGTACTCGGACATAGTCGTGGTTATGACCTGCCTCGTAGCGAACAACTTCGACAACTTGCGATAGAGCGCGTTCAGAAATTCTTTGCCGTCAATATCCTTGCGATACCATTCCCACGCGTTTTCGCCGTCGAGAATCACCGTCACCAACACGTCGCGGTCGTTCTTCTTCGGCGCATATGAAAGAACGGACCTCACGAAATCCTCCGCCGCTGCCTCGCCAGTGTACGTTTGGTACTTGAACCCGATTCTGTCCGAAAGCTCCGTATCTCGAAAGACGAG
Organism: uncultured Chitinophagales bacterium; assembly: GCA_964444145.1. Lineage (GTDB taxonomy): Bacteria > Bacteroidota > Ignavibacteria > UBA10030 > UBA6906 > CAADGV01. Next base: position 10,590 of record CAYUFU010000054.1, on the reverse strand, counting down.
CGCAATCCCTTGATGTCTGCCTTGTGCATCCTTGCCTGCATCAAAGCGGTACGGCGCAGTGTTAGGCATGTCGTTTGGTTCTGACCGCTTCAGCACTTTCACATCGCTCGCTGTCCAAAGAATTCCATTATCCCGAAGAATGCTCAGAACCGGTTGCGCGACGGAGCCTTCGCCGGGCCACATCCCTGTCGGGGCAACACCAAATATTTCCTTGTAGAATTTTACGGACTTCACAACGTGCGCTTCTGCATCTCGCGGAGAACTGAATCTCGCTGGAAGTTGATCGTTGGGCTGACAGGTCTTCGCCAGATCCGAATCATAAATCAACGGAAGTATCGGATGATAAAACGGCGTGGTGATGACATCGAGCTGCCCCCTCTTGCGCTTCGCGTCGTATCGCAAAGCCGTGTGAATCGGAACAACGCTTGCCATAACTTTGTACGTTTCGACCAGCAAGCGTTCGCAATCTGCTTCGGTGACGATTCCCTTCAGGTGGAAGGTTTCGGTCGAAGGACGATACGCGACAACGTCACTCAAGTTGCAGACGGAGCCAATCGGTAAGGCTACGGCTCCCCTCAGGAAGTCGGGATCGAAGTGCGCCAAGTAGAAGAAGAACTTGATCTGTCGCAACTCTTGCTCTGTGAAAACAGTACTCCCCTTGTTCTCCTCAAAGCGTTTCTTCAGCGCTTCGTATTCAGGAAAGCGAGCAATCTGAACCTCGCTGATACCAAAGGCATTCCAGGTGTTGGTCAGCAGGAACTTCTTATCGCTCTCATCGAACGTGCTTGTGGGTTTCAACATCAGGTCAATCCACGGATCGGTCTTGCCTTTCCACTCGCGAAGGAAGCCTACTGCGTCGAGCGAATTGTTTTGCACATCAACAAAAGGCTTGAGCCGCTTCACGTAATACTCCTGAAGCTGATACAACAACGAAGACGTGAGATTGATGTTGCAATGCACGTTCGGATACTGCTGAAGCATCGCAGCCATATCGTAATAGTCCTTTGTCGCATGGGTGCGAACCCAAGGACCTTCGAGTTGATCGGTCGCGGGATTTAAGTAAAGAGGCTGATGTTGATGCCAGATGATGTTGAGATAGACAGGTTTCCGGTTTGGAACTTGGGGATAGTCGTCCGTCGGATTTGCTTTGGGCACCGGCGGCGTTGCCGTCAACTCGATTGTTCCATCCTCATGGAGAACAAACACTGAGTTCCTGCCGGACTGATTGTAATTAGCAACGACAATGGGATTGTTCGGATCGTTGAGGTATGTCTCGCCATTCGCTACAAAGAGATATTGATAGATTCCCGGCTGTAAAGCAAGCGTCGCACTCCACGTGTCCGAAGACGACTTGCTCATCTTGTTCTCTTCTCGCGACCAGCCGTTGAAATCACCGACGACAGAGACGGAGGTGTAGCCTTTGTCGGGAAGCGTGAACCGAACACCGCCTGTGGTCACTTCGGGCTGGGAGAACGCCCGAACATGACAAACAAGAAAAAGGAAAAAGGAAAAAATTCGACGCTTCATTCTTAAGCGTTACTTTGCCACAACCATCTTCCTCGTCTCCACAAATCCTCCCGCCTGTAACCGATAGAAGTACATCCCGCTCGACAAGCTTCGAGCATCGAATTGTACTTGATAGGTTCCTGCCGCAAGATTCTCATTCACCAGCGTCGCGACTTCTCGACCCAAAACATCATACACCTTTAGCAGGGACGGGGCATGCCCCGTCCCTACGGAGGGAATTGAAAATTCTATTTTCGTAGAGGGATTGAACGGATTCGGATAATTTTGAGAAAGCGAATACTCCGTTGGGACTTCGCTTGTGGTCGCTTTCACGTTCAACAAAAGATTATCGGGAATGCTCGAATAGCACTTCGCAGTGTACGCAGGAATCGTCATGCTCGGGACATTTCCTCCGTTGACGACTAACGTGCTCTGGTCAAACGCGTCGTAAAACGTTCCTGAGCCAAGCCATGGAATGCTGGTGATGGTTTGTTGTGCTCCTGTAAAGTTGGCAACGACGATGAAGCGAGCGTTAGTCACGAGTTCTTCGAATCCCCACGCGAGCGTTTTCTGCGCGCTATTCGCGAGCAGCAAGCGAAACAGACCGCTATGCAGCGCAGGATTTCGCTTCCGTTGGAAAATGAGCTTCTTGTAGTATTGATAATGTGATTGACCGCGGGAGGTCGGATACAAATTAAACTCAACGGGACGGTAGCTCAAACGCTCGCCGCCGTTTTGCCATCCACGCGGCGCGCTGAATTCCATCCCCTCCCACAACATTGGAATGCCGAGCGACGTGAACATGAGCGTACCGTACAACTTATCCCGCTGCAGAGCTTCGGCAAGGGGCACGCCTTGGAATGAAATCATCTCGTAAATCAGCGATTGCTCATCGTGGTTGACTGTCGCGTTGATCGGCTCGATGCGATCCCCATACACATTCGGGACGGAAGGAAAATCGTTGCTCTGATACGCGTCGAGCTTGAGGACGAGGTTTTCAATATTTGTCAAGGACCGGTTGCGGAAGCGCGCCTCGTCGAAGACTTCATCACGAAAGCTATCGTGCCAGCCGCTCGTGATGCCGCTGTAGAACAGCAGCGCCGGACTCTCAGGTAAATGTTCGACAATTTGATACACTCGTCCTTGATACAACGAATCAATCTTGTTTGCCCATCCGAGTATTCCCTTCGTCGGCTCGTTCACGTTCCATCCGATGCCCTGCGTGTAGTCGTAGCGGAAGCCGTCCACACGATAGACGTCTATCCACATCTTCAGCACTTCGAGGATGTACTCTTGTGTTTCGGGAGTCCAATGATCCATGTCGCGGAAGAAACACAACTCGTCTTCGTTGAATCGGCGATCCGTGCAGAGCTTGAAGTAGGGACTCGTGGCTTCGCTCGGCTGCATCTGCCACAGCGGACCTGGATCGTTGAGATGATTGAAGACAACGTCCACGATAATCGCGATGCCGCGAGCATGAGCCGAATCCACGAGCATTTTGAAATCGCGCGGCGTACCAAAGCCCGGCTCCAACGCGAAATGATGGCTGATATCGTAACCCCAAGAAAAACCCGAACGTCCGATCAAGCCATAGTCATTGATCGGCATCAGTTCGATGGCGTTGATGCCGAGCGAATCGAGATACGGCAACGCGTTGGTGAGATGAGCGAACGTCCCTTGTCCGCCCGACAAACCGTAATAGCCGCCGACGAACTCGCCCAAGTTCATTTCGTAGATGACGAGTTTGTTGAGTGGAGGGCGCTGATACGTTGTCGAGCGCCAGACATAATCGTCCGCTGTCAGGCCCGCAGGTCCGATAGTGAACCGCGTCCCGTACGTTCCATTCCATCTCCCCCATGGGTCGTTGATCAGAGTTCCGCTGGCGGTTTGATATTGATATTCATATGACCCGGCAGGAAGTGCAACATTAATCCACCAATCGTCCGTTGTTGGGTTCTTTCGCATGAGAATCGGTTGCTGTCCGCTGACCGGCTGACCGAGTGGAGCGATGCGCAGTGCCACAAAATTCGTCGAACCGACTCGCAAACGAAATGTCGTGGAATCGTTCGATTGTGCACTCGGTAATGTCACACCATGTTTCGCATAAGATGGCATGGGTGCCTGCGCCGGACCGCCGGCTTGTACGACAAAACTTACCGTATCGAGGGTCGTTCCTGCTCGCAGGATAACGGTGTGCCCTCCATTGGGGAGGTCGGTTTGCAGTGTGTAGCTCAACTGCTTCGCTGCGAAATTGTATGCGCTGCCGATTCCCGTTATCGTCGTGCCATCTATCGTGAGCGCAAGTTGCGACGTATCGAACGTCGTCCCGACTCGTGGAAAGATGTATGCCGTAATCGTCGGGCGAGCGACCGAAACAGTGCCCGTGCGTTGATTCGGCAGAAAATGATAGATCGTCGGATTCTTGACTATGATGAATGAGTTGTCATTGTCCGATGGATTGACGTGATGATTGAGTGGGTCGTTGGGCCAGGGCGAAGCACCCGTGTAATAGAATTTATATTGAAATGCACCGGGAATGGGACTTGGCGCACCGCCTTCAGCAAGCCGCGCATTGCGAATCCATAAGTTGCCGCCCTGATAGGTCATGGGCCATGCAGTATTATTCCACGCGTTGAATTGCCCCGGCACACTCAACCCCGACGGAAAGCCGTCAATGTTGTACCGAAATGTCACATCCACACTGTCTTGCCCGAACGAGACGCTCGCGCAGAAGACTATCAAGCACACGAATATGTTCTTCATTTCCTCTTCCCGTTTGTTATTTCATCACTAGACATTTTTTGGTTGCAACATAACTGCCAGCCTGAATTGTGTACAGATAGATTCCGCTTGCGAGATTCGACGCGTCGAATTCCACTTCATGAAACCCTGCCTCGCGCACAGCATCAATGAGGGTGCGGACAACTTGGCCCAGTGTGTTCACAACAACAATCCGTACTTGCGATTTCTCAGGGAGGTCATACCGAATCCGGGTAGATGGATTAAACGGGTTCGGAAAGTTCTGATGCAACGCAAATTCTGTCGGCAGCGGTGTTTCGTTTACACGTGTCGTGACGGTGATCGAGATATACTCGGAGAAATGCACCGTTCCGTCGAGATCAACTTGACGCAAGCGATAGTGAACAGTGCCCCGCGGGGGAGCCGCATCAATGAAGGTGTAGTCGCGGGGTTCGTTCGTTGTTCCGTGTCCGCGAACGAACCCACCCGGCACATCAAGCCAACTCTCCCCTGATCCAACGATTCTCCGCTGTACGAAGAAACCATAGTTGTTGACTTCGGAGAGCGTTCTCCAATCGAGGCGTACGCGCCCGTCGTTGAGCGCTCGCGCGGTGAATGCCGCAAGCTGCACCGGCAACGTCGTTGAGCCGGAGTGATACGGTCCCCCCGCAAGCGTTCCGAAGTTGACATTGAACCCCGGATTTGTCAGAGGCGAAAACGCAGGCACGTTGCCTGGGACGGTGACATCGGAAAAGTATGCAGTCCCGCTCACCACCATTGCGAATGCTCGCAGGGTGCCGGAGGATGTAACGCCGAGCTCACTGAACGGGATTTTCATCTCAAGCCCTTGATTGGCGAGCCCGCCGTTGTTGAAAGCGAACGTCACGGAATTTGTACTAAAGGCACCCGGTGCAGATGGTCCCGTGATTGGCGTTCCGCTGCTTCCGCAATTGCCAAGATATGATGGAGTATTGCCGCCGACACGTTTGAGAGCGTCCACATACACATTGGTTGCGCTTGCACCGGGATTGAGCGCGAACATGTAATCCACTTCGAAATCCCCCTTGAATCCACTATGCAGCGGATCGGTATCGCCCATGTAATGTCCAGCCCCCACCACTCCGCCCAAGCTTGTCCCGGCAGGCGTTCCGCTGGCTTCAGAGAAATCAAGCCAAAACCCGATGCCGTCGCTGTTGGTCGTGTTCAACTTTCCCACGAAGCCGATGTACAATTGTTGATTGACGATGTCCGCGAAGTACGCAATGCGCGACACGTCTATGTTCGGCCCAAAGCCTTGGTTGCTGTTGAGCTTCGTCGCAAGCGTGATGTACTGTGCATCAGACAAATCCCCATCAATCGTCGGGACGGCAGGAAAGTTCGTCGTGAAACTGGACGATACCTGATCGTCACCGCTCGGCGTGCCGGGTATCGGGGCAACTGTTGCAGTCACGTTATAGGTGGTGTTGTTCGTTGTGGTAAAGAGCGGATAGGAGACAGTAACGCTATCACCTGCTCCAAAGTTTGTTATCGTCACCGACTCGTTGTACACTTCCGACCCGCCGACGGAAATCGCAAGCGAGGTCTGGATGTTCGTCAACGTCAGCGTTGAGAGATTCACGAACGTTGCGCGCGGTGTGATCTGTGCCTGTGGGACAATCGCAGGAATATCAATCCGACCTGCTGCGACATTTGTTGTGTACGGATCGGGGAAGGTGTTCGGTACCCAGACGGCATAGCTGAACGCGGGGGCACGCAACAAGACTCGACCATCTGCCGCAACCGTCGTCGTGCCTGCGATGTTTCCTGTGATGTCCTTGAGAGTCTTGTTCTGCCAGTTGAATGCCGTCACGTACACTTGCGCCTCAGTGGATGCATTGTTCAGCATCAGCAGAATGCCGGAGGTATCCTGCGAACCAACCCCGTAGCGGCGCATGACGTAGATCTTCGATTGATTCCCCGCCGGATAAAAAGGCGCATCAGCTCCGGTGTAGGACGTCGGATAATCCTGTCCCCCGCGCGACCATCGGCGCACACCGAGGAGCTTGTTGATATCATCGCGAACGCCGTAGTTGAAATAGTCGCGCCACCAGACGCAGGGATAGCCTTGATGCAACAGAATGTATGCGTAACCAAGCCGTTTGTTGTTGACCACCGGATCGTGCCCGCTTCCGCCAATCGTTCCGTCCCAGCCGATACGATCGAAGTCATGATTGTCAACAAACGTGACGACTTGCGTTGAGGGGGTGCCGTTGTTCATCATACCTGCGGTGTGCAAGCTCCGCATATCGTACGAGTTGGGAAAATCGCACATCTGCTTGATATGGCTGAAGCGCAAATTGAAATCGAAGATGCTGGTGTTGGGTCTGCCGCTCATGCGGCTGAGCCATCCCTGCAGCACACCGAGATCACCATCGTAGCATTCGCCCACCATAAACTTGCCGGCCATCGCGCCGGAATTTCCCCAGCGTGTCAAATACGAGTGGTGGATGCCTTTCACATTATCAATGCGATAACCGTCGAGACCGAGGCGGTTGGTAATCCACGTTCCCCAGACAATCATACTGTCGCCCATCGGAAGATTGTCGCCGATGTTGTTGTGGAGCGCGACATCCTGCCCGAATGAATTCGTATAGAAATACATCGCTCCGAACTGCGGACCGCAGTAGTCGCCCGTGTTCGTTGCGTTCACAGACGGATTCGGGTAGAAAAACTGCGCGCCGTTTCCCGCCGTCCACGCCAGCCGATGACTGCCGAAGGTGAGAGGAAACGCAGTGTACGTTTGCCCTCCAACCGAGGTCGGTGGACACGATCCAGCAGTGCCGAGATACGGATTGGTCTCGAGTATTCCTCCCTCGCGATGATTCATCACAATGTCGGCATACACTTGCATGTTTTGCGCGTGATACTCATTGATGGAAGCTTGGAGTTTGGAGTAGACGCCGTAGCGCGTGGGAATGTCCGAGCCGCCACCGGATGACTGATTGCCCCCACGACTGTCGTACTCACCGAGATCGTACCAATCATACGGCGTGTAGCCGACATCGCTCGTGCCGGCGTTGCCTTTGTACACCGGCGGGTAATAGATTGCGCTGAAGCCGGCGCGTTTCAACTGCGCGGCTTTCGATTGCAATGTATCGTACCAAACACCGCCGGGCCGGGTGTTCCAATAAAAGCCTTGGATCATCACCGGGTCCTGTGCGAAGAGTGGTAATGAAAAAGGAAAAAGGAAAACGGCAACGAGTGCTTTCTTCATGACTTCTGCTCCCCTAAGAACGATCTTCTGAATTTCTCATGTCAATTGTGGCAAACGAGAGTAATGTGCTATAGCATTAGCAAGTTTCAGTACATCGTCAAGTTTGTTGTTGACAACGTCCATGAGGATATCAACATCAAGCACCATGTACTGGTGGCTTAAACGATTACGGACGCTGATCATCTTTCGCAACAAATCCTCTTGAGAGTCATTGATGACCCCATGCTTTCGTACGATCGCCGCCGCCTTCGGCATAGGTGTCCCATTGGTCGCTGAAATCTGCTGCAATGATGTGGGCGAAGCAATCCAACAAGTTCTGAATGCACAAATACAACCCTCGCTCGATAATCCATAGTAGGTCCGGATTCCCGCGAAGAGTCTGATTGCTTACCGGCACGTGCCGTCGAAGCTGCGCTACGCTGGCAACAAGTGCAGAGAGATGTTTTCGCACGAGATCAATGTCAGCCATTCTTCTGCAGCTTCCGAGAAAGATAGTGCATCTGAATCCTCCGTATCGGCTCCGCGTCAATATACTCATGCCGTATCGCGTTCTCAATTGCCACGCGCTTGAGCAGATTGCGATCAAGAACGCGTATGCCCTTATTGATAATCTGCATTGACAGCGTCAATCCCGCCTTATTCAAAACCACAAAATCAACGTTGTCTGTTTTCAGAAGAAGCGTGAGTTCGCCGATCATCGTGGACTCGTACCCATACGGGTGCGCAACGCGATCATCGAGAACGCGAGTATCGGCGAGATAGACTGCCACGTCAACATCCCGGAACCAAGCCCGTTGAGCGAGCGATCCGAAGATGTACCCGAACATCACCTCCTGACGGTTCTCCAAGAACCCTCGGACAGTTTTCACTATCTCGGCTTTTTCAAGCATTATGAATTCTTTACTGACCTCTTGTCCCCACGAACACTCTCCCCGATTTTTTTTCCAAAGTATGCGACTTCAAATTCGGCGGCAGCGGACCGGCGGCAGACATCGAAAGGTCTTCGGGATAGACTTGAGTCCACATCATGCCTTTGCCTACCATCACGTTCGTTCCCTCAAGAGTGATATCGTCGTCGCCATTGTTAAGAACAACGACGGCTTGGTGATTCTTGAATTGACGCGTGAATACGAAAAGGTGCCTATTGTTCATCTCAACGATGTCGAAATCACCGTTGGCGAAAACAGGATCCTCCTTCCGCATCTGAATCAGCTTCTTCATTGTCGCGAGCAGCTCCCGATCTTGCTTTGCTTCATCCCAAATCATGGTTCGCCGACAATCGGGGTCCTTTCCGCCTTCCATGCCAAGTTCGTCGCCGTAGTAAATCATGGGGGCGCCGAGGTATGTCATCTGAAAGAGCCACGCAAGCTTCATCGTCTGTTTGTCCCCCTTGCAGAGTGTCAAGAAACGTTCGGTGTCGTGACTCCCAAGAAGGTTTTGCATCGCGTAGTTCGCTTCGTGCGGATAGCTGCGAAGCGTCGTCTGCAGCGCCTTGCCAAATTCGGACGACGTCGTTTTCTCATTCACAAAAAAATCAAGGCATGCTTTTCGGAATCGGTAATTCATTACCGCATCGAACTGATCGCCTCTCAGCCACGGCGTGGCGTCGTCCCAGATTTCGCCGACGATATACGCGTCGGGATTTAGACGCTTGACAAGTTTTCGCCATTCGATCCAGAACGGATGCGGAATCTCATTCGGCACGTCGAGACGCCAGCCGTCAATCCCGAACTTCATCCACTTCTCTGTCACTTTGTAGAGATAGTCGCGCACTTCAGGATTGTGCGTCATCAGTTTCGGCAAATCGCCTAAGTTCCACCAGCACTCGTAATTCGGTTTGCTCGGCGGTCCAACTGGAAAGCTGTAGATATTGTACCAAGTAACATACTTCGACTTCTTCCCGTTCTTCTTCACATCCTCGAACGCGAAGAAATCGGTCCCCGAATGATTCCACACCGCATCGAGAATAATCCTGATACCGCGTGCATGACATTCATCTACAAGCTGCTTGAAAACCTTCTCATCGCCGAACGCCGGATCGATCTTGAGATAATCCTTCGCGTGATACTTATGATTGCTGTTCGACCAGAAGATTGGATTGAGATACAAGCAGTTTACTCCGAGTGCTTGAATGTAGTCGAGTTTGTTGATGATGCCCTGCAAGTCGCCGCCAAAGTAACTCTTCGATTTTGGCAGCGCGCCCCACGGCTCGACCTTGGGCGGATCGTTGTGCGGATTGCCGTTGGCGAACCGCTCGGGAAAAATCTGATAGAAGATTGCGTCCCTCACCCATGCGGGTACGAACGAGGGGGAGGCAACGTTGACGTTCGATTGTGCGAATGATGTTTCAAACAATCTCATGAAGAAAAGGAAGCTGAGGAGGCACTCGGCTGCTGATGCGCGTAGCATTTTATTATCGCCCACTGCAATTATTCATCTGGAAGCGCTTCCAAAGATACACAGAATCTACGGCGAAGTCAAAATCTCTCCCCTTGCAAGCAAAGCTCATGAGACTCAGCAGGCGGGCAGCCCCGAGGCACCTCGAATGTGAATATCAGCAATCACTCTACAAAAAACTGTAGAGACGGGGCAGCTACCCCATCCCTCAACTGCTTCAATCCCCCGCACTCCCTCTTGAAAAGTCACGGGACTCCTAAAGGGCTTCACCAAGTTTTTGCATCGAAGCGCGAGCACGTGCGCTGGCGATGCGATTGAGACCGCTATTCCCCTTCCGCAAACCGTAGATGGTTTTTGTTGGCAAGCAGAAGAGCCAACATCACTGCGAGGTGTGCGTGCTATTTCAAAGGCGCGGATCCGACGACCCTGTTGATAAGTCCACTGAATATGAAGTTGTGAAACGGCAACACGCTGTACCAATAGAGACGTCCCAGCACGCCACGTGGACGAAAGGTCGCCGTTTGAATGAGTTGCTCGACGTTATTGTCGCGCCGTATGAGAAACTCGAGCCATGCCTCACCAGGCAATTTCATTTCTGCAAACAGCAGAAGCCTTCGTTGTTCTTTGTCTGCTACCAACACATAGGGCAGGCGGGTGTTCACCGTTCCAGAGGAAACACCCATCAAGCGCTGTCA